>JAFTPW010000371.1:0-4233 GCA_017463075.1 Clostridia bacterium | reverse complement strand
GTCATTCTCGAGGACGCGGGACGGCTCACGGAGGCTCTCGAAGTGCTGGAAAACGAGGCGATGCGCGACGGAATCACGCCGTACGATAAGTGCTTCGCGTACAATCACATCGCAAACTGCCACAAAAAGCTCGGAAACACGGCGCTTGAGCTGAAATACTTCCTGCTCGTCTACGAAACCGTCAAGGCGGGCGGCGTGATCGAGGACAAAGAAGCCTTCGCACACTTCCACGCCGGGGATGCCTACGCCGTCGCGATGACGTACGCGAAAATGGGGAAGAAGCCGGAGATGATGCGGTACCTCGCGGAGGCGGTCGGGATCAATCCGCAGTACGCCGACTGGGCGCGCGGTCAGGCTGTGTTCGCTCCGTACCGGGAGGACGCGGATTTTGTGAAGCTGTGCGGCACGGGCGACGGGAAGATGTTCTCCATCCGCGGGTGAAACCTGAATAACATGAAAAATATCTGTCAGCAAGCCAAACGCTGCTGTCTGTCATTCAGAGGGCGGGTTATCCTATAAACCAAAGCCCAATGTCCCGCCCGAAGAATCTGTGCACGTCCTGCTTCGATCCGTGTATGTCCGTGGTATTCCATACTGCTCAGGTGCAGGTTACTCACGAACGTCCATAAGAAACGATATGCACAAATGAAATATCTGCAAACTGTTTATTATGACAAGGTGCGTATCCTTCGGCTGAAAAGTTAAGACAACCACGGACATCAGCCAAACTGAACAGGACATGCACAGATTCTTCGGGCTCGGAGTGCGGCTGCTGCTGTATGTGATTTTCGCCCTCTGAATGACATAGGGTGACATTGGCTTGCTGACATGGAAAAAACACGGGATAAGGACATACCCATTCGGAAAAGCAGAATTCAACCGCAATTCCCACTGACAAATTTCCCAGTCCCCCTTGCAATCGTGCGGCATATCTTGTATAATATCCTAAAATCCACTCAATCAGCGAGGTAGTATTTTTCAGAAACTGCGCACAGGGGCGGCTTATCACGGCTGCCGGATGCTTCATCACGTGGAGCACGATATGCGGGACATGGCGGCGAATCACATGAATCTCGTCGTTCACATGATGTCCCACAACGACTGGAACCGGCATTACCGGGTCATGCAGGACATCACCGCCATGTCAAAGGACGCGGGTCTTGAGGTCTGGATGGACAACTGGGGTCTCGGCGGTCCTCCCGGTGAGGTTTCGCACTTCCTCGCGTACCATCCCGAGGCACATCAGATCTACTCCAACGGCGAAATGGATCCCACCCGGGTCTGCATGAACGCGCCGTCCTTCCGTTCCTTCATTCACGAGTGGATCGACGCCGTCGCGGGCACCGAAACCACCACGATTTTCTGGGACGAACCCCATCTTCCTCTCCGCGGCGACGGAATGTACTCCTGTGCCTGCCCGCTGTGCCGGAAGAAATTCGAGGAAACATACGGCAGACCCATGCCCGAGAAGATTGACGGCGACGTAACCGACTTCCGGCTCGACACCGTGGCGGATTTCTTCACCGATCTCTGCGGATACGCGGCGTCCAGAGGGCTGAAAAACGCGGTCTGCGTCATGCTCGGCGAACATCACGGCATCCACCTCGGCACCCTCGACCGCATCTGCTCCGTCCCGACGCTCGACAACATCGGCAGCGACCCGTACTGGCACTACAAGGGACAGAATCCCTACGAATTCGTCTACAACGGTACGAAGCAGAACCTCGAAGTCGCGGACAAGTTCGGCAAGGATCACAACATCTGGATTCAGGCGTACTCGACTCCGCGCGGCATGGAAGAGGAAGTCGTGCAGGCAACCGAAGCCGCATACGACGCCGGCGCGCGAACCATCCTCGCATGGAGCTACTACGGCGGCATCTCCAACGACTACGCCGCAAAGAATGCGCATCTGGTGCAGGCAAAGCTGAATCAGTCCTTCGAGCGCATCTGGCAGTGGGAGCGGGACAGAATCACCGCGGAAAACCGGAAGCTCATGGGCGTGAAGTAATTGCATAAGGAAGAATGCATGATGAACCGGAATCACACCCGGTTTGTTGTGCGTTCTTTTGGTTGATTTCTGTATTTCAACGGAGGCAGCATGAACAAGATCATCAAATCTGCGCTGGCGGCATTGTCGAAGCAGGAAGTGGATCTGAAAACCAATTACGAACAGGCGCGGCAGTTTCAGAAAGCGTCACGGCCGTACGTGAAAAGCGTGGTCTGCAATATGATGGAGCGCGTGCTGTACCTCGACGGCAGGGAAGTGCTGACCCGCGCGTTTTCACATACCGGAAAGGTCGCGCCGATCATGATTTTCTTCCACGGCGGCGGATTTGTCACCGGGGATTTCGACAGCTACAACAACATCTGCGCGAATCTGTCCAAGGCGACCGGGCGGAAGATCATCTCCGTGGACTACCGGCTCGCACCGGAGCATAAATTTCCCGCCGCACCCGAGGACTGCTACGAAGCCGCCCAGCAGATCATCACCCACGCATGGGACTGGTATCAGGCGGATCCGGACGACGTGATTCTCATCGGGGACAGCGCGGGCGCAACGCTCTCCTGCGTGGTTTCGATGATGGCGCGGGACAGAGGCGGAAGAATGCCTGCCGGTCAGGTGCTCGTCTATCCCGCCGCGTGGTGCGATTACACCGATGCAACGCCGTACCGCTCCGTGATCGAGAACGGCGAGGAGTATCTTCTGACGCAGAAGCAGCTCATCGACTACATGGAGCTGTACGCGTCAACGCCTGCGGACTGCGAAAATCCCTATTTTGCACCGCTGAGGCACACGGATTTCACGAACCTCCCGCGCACGCTCCTGCTCACCATGGAATTCGACCCGCTCCGGGATGAAGGCGAGGCACTGGGCGCGAAGCTGAAGGAGGCAGGATGCGACGTGACCGTGAAGCGGCTCGAAAACGGCATCCACGGGCTTCTGTCCCTGCCGATGTCCGCACCGCTGACGCGGGATATTTTCCGGTGGATCGGGGATCATGTGAAAAACGGCGAATAGCGAATGGAGAGGGAACGGGAAATTCCGTGTATCCCCTTGTAATTCTCTGTGCTTTGTGGTACAATAGCTGTGACTACGCGAAAAAACGAAAACTGGACGGATTTATGTGGAAAACGAAGCATAACAAATGGAAGAAACTTGATAACGCGGGCAAAATTTTTCCTGCGATCGCGGACCGGAATGACGCGGAAGTGTTCCGGGTGTCCTGTCAGCTGAAGGAGCCGGTCGTTCCCGATCTTCTCCAGCGCGCCGTGGACAGTGCCATTGACGATTATCCGCTTTTCACCGAAACCATCCGCCGGGGCATTTTCTGGTATTATATGGAAGACACCGGACTCCGCCCCGTGATCCATGAGGAGAAAAAAGCACCCCTTCAGCCCCTGTATATCGAAGGAAACAAGCTCCTCATCGACATTTCGTACTACGGCTGCCGCATCAATTTCGAGGTGTTCCACGCACTCGCAGACGGCACCGGCGCGTTCATTTTCTTCCGTACCATCGTTTCGAATTATCTCGTTCTTGCGCATCCGGAGGAGCTCAGCGGAGTGGACACGGACGCCTTCGATACCACGGAGCGCGAGCGTCTTGCCGACAGCTTCACGCAGTATTTCGACGCGGACAAGGGCAGCTCGGTGAATTTCGAGTTCCTCGGCAACCGCGGGAAGAAGAACAAGGTCTACCGTTTCAGCGAATCCAAGGCGGCGGATTACCGTCAGCTTGTGACCGAGGGCTGTGCATCGACGAAAAAAATCCTTGACGCAGCGCACGAAGCGGGTGCAACCGTGACGGAATTCATCTGCGCGATGCTGATTCTCGCCATCCGCGACACGATGGATCCGCGGGACCGGCACAAAACCGTCGCAGTCGCCATTCCGGTGAACCTGCGCAACTATTTTGACTCCAACACGATCCGCAATTTCTTCGGCATCATCCAGGTCGACTACGATTTCGCCGGGGAAGGGGAGCACACCATGGCGGACGTGATCGCATCGGTGAAAAAATCCTTCGAGCGCGAGCTGACCTACGAAAACATGCAGCAGAAAATCGCGTCGCAGGTGAAAATGGAGCGGCATCCCATCGTGCGCGTGTGTCCGCTGGTGCTCAAGGATCTGATTATGAACATCCTCCAGCGCGTCTCCATGAAGCGGCGCACGATCACGCTCTCCAACGTCGGCAAAATCAAGCTCAGACCGGAGCTGGCGCGGTTAGTGGAG
>JAFTPW010000370.1:0-3711 GCA_017463075.1 Clostridia bacterium | reverse complement strand
GACGCACCCGTTCCGCGGCTTCTGACCGAGACGGCAACGCGGTGCACGGCGATGTAGGCACGGTTTTCGTCGCCCGTGATCCAGTGACCGCCGTGGATTTCGTCGTAGGTCGGTTCCCCGTCGTCAAGAACAGCGAAGGTGCCGATGATTTCCCCGTCCTTCACCATCACGCGGGAGCGGTCTTTTGCAATGTCGTCAAGAATCACGTCAGCCGTCGGGTAGCCGTCCTGCCACTGATCGATTCCGAGCTGTGCAATCGTGCGGCGCGCCTCGTTCAGAATCGCCATGACGGCGTCAAGGTCTGCGGTTGTGGTTTTTCTGATCTCCATACTGTTCTCCGGTTATCGTTTTTCTTCATTTTATCATATATCCGCGCACTCGTCAAGAGAATTTCGGCTGCACTATTGCAATTCTCGGCAGAACAGGGTATAATAATTGCGATAATAAACTGGGAAAAAACGCACTCCCTGTTCCCGGAGGTACATATGATCGGCTGTGTCTTCAATATTCAGAAATTTTCCATCCACGACGGCCCCGGCATCCGCACGACGGTGTTTCTCAAGGGCTGTCCCCTGCGCTGTCTCTGGTGCCACAATCCGGAGGGTCTCTCCCGCGAGCGCGAAATCGAGTACGAGCCCACAAAGTGCATTCTGTGCGGTGCCTGCGGAGCAGAATGCGGCTTCCACACGTTCTCCGAAACGGAAGGTCACCGGTACAGCCGCGGATCCTGCACGCGATGCGGACGCTGTCTGAATGCCTGCGTGGCGGGTGCGCTGAAATTCGTCGGGAACGACATGACCGTGGAGCAGGTGATGAAAAAGGTGCTCTCGGACAAAATTTTCTACGAAACGAGCGGCGGCGGCATGACGGTCTCGGGCGGTGAGCCGTTCTATCAGCATGAATTCACGCTGGAGCTGTTGAAAGCTGCGAAAAACGAGGGACTGCACACGGCTGTGGAGACGAGCGGCTTTGCGAAAACCGAAATCATCCTCGCCGCACTTCCCTTCATCGATCTGTTTTTATTCGACTATAAAGCGACGGGCGAAGAGCTTCACAGAAAGCTGACCGGGGTTCCTCAGGCGCCGATTCTTGAAAATCTCCGTGCGGTGAGTGACGCCGGCGGAAAGATTGTGCTCCGCTGTCCGATCATCCCGGGCGCGAACGATACGGAGGAGCATTTTTCCGCAATCGCCGCGCTGGCTGAGGAGCTCTCCGGCATTGAGCACGTGGATCTTGAGCCGTATCACCCGCTCGGCACCGGCAAGGCGGAAAAAATCGGCAAGGTACAGGAGTTTGTCTCAAAGATTCCCGAAAAGGACCGGATGGAACAGATCCGTTCGTTCATCGCGGAGCGCACGGCAAAGCCGGTGAAAATCTCGTGAAATTGTGGCAAAAAAACTTTTTTCAAAAAATCTCAAAAATTTTTCAG
The DNA here is from genome assembly GCA_017463075.1 of Clostridia bacterium. GTDB lineage: Bacteria > Bacillota > Clostridia > Oscillospirales > CAG-272 > UMGS1696. The sequence continues at coordinate 2,282 of JAFTPW010000370.1, read as the reverse complement.
AAACATGTGACCTGAGCGGCGGCTCGTGCGTGTTGGATACAGGAGGGTGGATCAGTGAACCGCAGAATTGATGAAGCATACGACAATTACGCGGATATGCTGTACCGTCTTGCCCTGACCTACATGCAGAATTCCGAAGATGCCGCAGATGCGGTGCAGGATGTATTCGTGAAGTACATGACTGCCGCGCCGTTTCTGCGGGATGAAGAGCACGAGCGCGCATGGCTGATCCGCGTGACGGTGAACCGGTGCTGTGATCTTCTCAGACGGCGGAAAATCCGGTCGTACGTTTCCCTTGACGAAATCACGGAGACGGCGGCGGAAGAGCCGGAACTTGATTCGTCGGACGTGATGCGCTGTCTCGCGAAAATTCCCGAAAAGAACCGTGCGGCGATTGTGCTCCACCATCTCGAAGGATTTTCCGTGGACGAAGTGTCGCGCATGCTCGGAATTTCGCAGTCGGCTGTCAAAATGCGGCTGGCACGCGGTCGGGATGCCCTGAAGGATCTGCTCTCCATGGAGGAATAACCATGTTTGACAACAAACAAATCGAACAATTCCGGCAGATCAAGGCGCCGTCCGAGCTGAAAAGCAGAGTTATGGCGTCAAAACCGGTCCGCACGACGGCTCCCATGGTCCGTTACGCGGCACTGGCGGCATCGGTTGTGTTGCTTCTCACGGTGACACTGCTTCTCTTCCCGCGCGGCACGGACATTGCGGTGACGACAAACGGCGAGCGGATCACGTCGTCCGGCATCATGCTGGCGGAAAATCCGGCTGAACCGGTGTCGGCATATGCTCTGGCACGGACAACTTCCGCATCCCTCGATGTTCCGCTGAACTTCACGGCGGAGGGTGAATGCAGAATTACGGTGTCCTCGGGAGACCTGACCGTCGAAAACGAGAGCATCCTGCCCGGTGAAACTTTCACATCGGACGGTGAACCCGACGTGATCTGGCACATTGCGAATCCCGATCCGGAAACGGTCTACACGCTTGTTCTGCACACGGAAAACGGGCAGACCATTCTCGTCATGAAATATGACGGCGGCTGGAGCATCCGGCTGAACGAAAACTGAAAAATTTTAAAATTACAGGAGATTTTACAACATGAAAAAGGTACTTTCCATTCTTCTCGCATCCGCTCTTCTTCTTTCCTTCGCGTCCTGCGCTGGCAATGACGCCGAAGACACCACAGCTGACGTTGATACCACTCCCGCAGTGGAAGAAACCAACGCGCCCGATGAAACCGAAGCGGAAACTTCCGCCGGCGACACTCTCGCGCACCAGCTCTACGGCGTATTCACCGAAAAGCTGACCGCATCTCCCGACGCTACCGCATATGAGCTTGCCGAAACCGTTATCACCAACGAACGCATCCTCTTCTCCGGCGGCGCTGTGGAAATGGAAGCGGGCTACATGGCAGGCTTTGACAACTATGAAGTTACCGGCTTCGAATCCGCGGCAATGTTCGCTCCCATGATGGGTTCCATCGCATTTGTCGGCTACGTATTCGACCTCGCTGACGACGCTGACGTGGAAGCCTTCAAGAAGAACCTGACCGACAACGCGAACCTGAGATGGCAGATCTGCGTAACCGCGGACGAAATGCTCTGCGAATCCGTCGGCGACAAGGTATTCTTCATCATGTGCCCCACCTCTCTCGAAGCATAAGTGGGGACGCCCCCACGGGCATGGCACGGCGCACTTGAAGCTGGGGTTATGACAATTCCCACGACCTTCCGCTGCGCTGAGCGGAGGAGCCTCCGCGGGCAAGCACGGCGTATTTGAAGTTGTGGTTACAACAGATCCCACGCCCTTCCGCTGCGCTGAGTGTGGAAGCCTCCGCGGGCATGGCGCATTTGCGCTGATTACGTATAAAAACCTAAGACGGGCGGAATAGACTGCGTCCGTCTTTTTTGAGGAAAAGAAAGGACGGAACCAATATGCTCTTTTCCAGCATTCCTTTTCTCTATTATTTTCTGCCCATCGTGCTGATTCTGTATTTCATCGTCCCGAAGATGCTGAAAAACACGGTTCTGCTCCTTGCAAGCCTGTATTTCTATCACTGGGGCGAGCCGAAGTACGTGGTGCTGATGGTGCTCTCGATCGCGGTCGGGTATGTGCTCGGTCTGCTGATCGAAAAATACCGCGGCAGAACGCCGTCGAAGGTATTCCTGTGGCTGTCCGTCGTGTTTGACCTTGCGATGCTCGGCTACTTCAAGTATGCGGATTTCTTCATTTCCAACGTGAACGCGCTGACGGGGCTTTCCCTGCCGCTT
>JAFTPW010000369.1:0-13698 GCA_017463075.1 Clostridia bacterium | reverse complement strand
CGCACAGGATATCGCCGTCTTGCTGTCAGGCGGCGAAAAACATTATTATGTGGCAACCATGATTCCTTATGACAGCGAAGATCGGGCGCGAATCAAACGACACATCGACGACCGCGCTGGAATGGGCTTTTCCACGCTGGAAGTTCCGCGGGATATCGCATCCTGCCTGACCTTGGCGAAACCGGATGCGACCTTTCTCGTGGACAGCGTGACCGCACTTTTGCTCAATGAGCTGTTTCCGGCAACCCACAATGGCGATGCCGATCCCGATGCGGTGAACCGCTGCCGTGATGGTCTTCTCAAACTTGCGGCAGGCGCAAAAAATGCGGTATTTGTCACCGATTATCTGTACTCCGATGCCATACGCTACGACGGATTCACCGAAAATTATCGGGCGTCGCTTGCTGCTCTCGACCAAGCACTTGCCGAGATCTGTGATGTAGTCATTGAACTTTGCGCGGGAAACGTGATCTTCCACAAAGGAGGACTGCCCGAATGAAAAAATACTTTCGTGCGTGCATGATGTGCATGACCATGTTCTGCTATATCCCGTGCCCGTTTCACAAGTGGGATGACGAAGCGCGTCCGCTGATGACGCTGTTTCTGCCGGTTGTCGGCGCATGGATCGGCATTCTATGGACGTTGTGCGCATATCTGATCGGCTGGCTCGGACTACCCGTACTGATCGGTGCGGCAATTCTGTGTGCCTATCCGTTTCTTGTGACGGGCGGAATGCACATGGACGGGTATCTTGATGTGACCGATGCGGTGAAATCGTGGCGTGATCTCGATGAACGCCGCAGGATTCTCAAGGATCCCAATGTGGGTTCGTTTGCGGTAATTGCTGGAATTCTGCTGGTGATGGCGCAGTTTGCGCTGTTTGCTTCGGTGAAGGATACTGCGAATCTGTTCACGCTGACGCTGATTCCCATCGTTTCCCGCAGCATTGCTGGACTATGCGTCACGGTTCTCCGTCCGCTGACCACCAGCGAATACGCAGGAACTTACCGTAAAGGCGTAAAGAAATCCCATATTGCGGTGTTCGTGATCTGGCTGGTGCTTGCCATTGCCGCAGGATTTATCTTTCTCGGAAAATACGGATTCTCTTCTCTGGCGGTGATCGCCGGATATCTCTGGCATCTGCGCCGTGCGTTCAAGTCGCTTGATGGGATGTCGGGTGATATTTCTGGTTATGCTCTCACCTTCGGCGAAGTCTGCGGAATCGCCGTATTTGCTTTAATCTGACGGAGGTTTGTTATGAATTTTATCATCGGCGGCGCGTATCAGGGAAAACTGGACTGCGCCAGAAAAAAATTCAACGTACAGGATGACGAGGTGTTCACCTGCACGGAAGAAAACGGTATCGAATTCTGCGCTCGATGCATTGACAAAATCGAGGAATTCACTCTGTGGTGTGTACGAAATGGTAAGGATGCGACAGAGATTTTCAAAGAGCACCATGCCAAATGGGCGGACAGCGTGCTGATCTGCATGGACATTTTCTGCGGCGTTGTACCGCTCGGTGCGGATATGCGTGCTTGGCGGGATATGACCGGACGGCTGTGTGCGTATCTGTCGGCAGAAGCAGAAACGGTGACAAGAATGTTCTGCGGACTGGAGCAAAAATTAAAATGAAATTGATTCTCATCCGCCACGGAAAAACCGAGGCAAACGAAAAGCATCTCTACTGCGGTGCAACAGATATTCCTTTGTCAGAAAGCGGCAAAACAGAACTGCTTGTGAAAAAACAGAGTATCCCCTATCCGGATATCACCGGATTCCGCGTGCTGACCAGCGGTATGATTCGCTGCGAGGAAACGCTGTCGATTCTGTTCGGAAACATTCCTCACGAGATGGATGCATCTTTCCGTGAAATGGATTTTGGCGCGTTTGAAATGCGCTCATACGAGGAGATGAAGAACGATCCGGACTATATTGCGTGGATTTCAGGAGACAACGAAGCGAATCTCACACCGGGCGGTGAAAGTGGAAATCTCATGACCGCACGGGTGATCTGCGGACTGAATCGGCTGATTGCGGATGGGAGCGACATGCTTCTCGTCACCCACGGCGGCGTGATTGCATCGATCATGGCGTATCTTTTTGCAGGGGAAGGCAAGAATCGCTACGAATGGCAGCCTAAGCCCGGCGGAGGATATGAGATTGATGTCAAAGAAAAACAATATACCGTAATATGAGAAACAGCCAGTGAGAATTCGTCCCACTGGCTGTTTTTCAGTATTCTATCCCTTTCCGCGCCGTAATGCCGCCATCAAAAGGATGCTTGATCTTCTGCATTTCGGTCACATAATCGGCAAGTTCGATAAGCTCCGACAGAGGATTCCGTCCTGTCAACACGATTTCACGTCGAGTTCCTTCCATACGCAGGAATTCAGTCAAGCTATCCGCATCAATCATCCCATAGCTGCAGGCAGATACCACTTCGTCCAACACTATGAGATCATACCTATCCGCACGTCGGATAATATCGTTCAGCAGTTCGCCGTAGTGTGTGCAGATGTTTGTTTTCTGATCATTCGTCATGGTTTTGAATCTGCCGTAATGTAATGTCGGGTGGCAAGTTTCAATGCCGTTTACCGATGCCAACACCTCCACCTCGGAAGAACTGCCGCTTTTGAAAAACTGTACAAATAGCACACGCATTCCGCTTCCAGCAGCACGGACAGCAAGTCCGACAGCAGCAGTGGTTTTGCCTTTTCCGTCACCGCAGTAAAGATGAATCATACGCCCTCCTCCAGAATCCTGTACACCAACTCCATATTAAGTGCCTCACGCACCGCATCCGCCAGCTTGTCGTACTGGGATTCACGGTAGGCATGAACATCAAACACTGCGTTTTCGTCAAAGGTCAGACCGCGTTTATCGCAGAGTGCGCGGATGACCGTTTCGGCAATGCCGTTTTCGTCGAAAATTCCGTGGATGTAGGACCCGTACACATTTCCGCTTTGTACGACAGCGGTGGCAGTATCGCTCTGTCCCATGTGAATCTCGTAACCGCGGTAGGACAAACCGTTCAGACTGGTGAAAATGCCCTTGATTTCCTCGAAAGTACCCTCGGTTTGGGTTCGTGTCTTTTCCTTGGCGAACACGGTTTCGATGGGCAGAAGTCCCATTCCTGCAATCTCGCCGCCACTTTCGGTAGTATACGGATCGGAAATGTTCTTTCCGAGCATCTGAAGACCGCCGCAGATGCCGAAGACGGGCGTTCCGCGCGATGCTTTTTTCAGAATTTCCGCTTCCAAACCGTTCTGACGCATCCATTTCAGGTCAGAGATGGTAGATTTTGTGCCGGGGATGATGATCATATCGGGGGAGCCAAGTTCAAACACATTCTTCACATACCGCAGGGATACGGTAGCGAAGCGCGAGAACGGTGAGAAATCTGTGAAATTGGAGATACGCGGGAGCGAGATCACCGCAACGTCGATCTCCTTTCGTTCGCCTGACGTCAGCCGTTCGGACAGACTGTCTTCATCGTCGATATCAACGTGTGTATACGGCACCACACCGGCGCAGGGGACTTTCACCAGATCGTACAGCATATCCAGTCCCGGTTCGAGAATTTTCACGTCCCCGCGGAATTTGTTGATGATCGTCGCCTTTACCATGGCACGCTCGTCCTCTTCCAGCAAGGCAACCGTGCCGTACAGCTGTGCAAATACACCGCCGCGGTCGATGTCTCCGACAAGCAGAACGGGTGCGTTCACCATCTTCGCCATGCCCATGTTGACGATATCCGTGCTTTTCAGATTGATCTCCGCCGGACTGCCCGCGCCTTCGATGACGATGATGTCATTCTCTGCGGCAAGCGTATTGTATGCGTGCATGATATAGGGAATCAGCTCTTTTTTGTACTTGAAGTAGTCCACAGCACGCATATTTCCGCGCACTTCGCCGTTGACTATTACCTGCGAACCAACGTCTGTTGTAGGCTTGAGCAGGATGGGATTCATCAGCACGGACGGCTTGATGCCCGCCGCTTCCGCCTGCACGACCTGCGCGCGTCCCATTTCCAGCCCTTCATCGGTAATAAAGGAATTGAGCGCCATATTCTGCGATTTGAAGGGAGCCACACGATAGCCGTCCTGCTTGAAAATGCGGCATAGCGCGGCGCAGATCAGACTTTTTCCGGCGTTCGACATGGTGCCCTGTATCATAATCGGTTTTGCTTGTTTCATTTAAGTACCTCGTGTAATTCGGACAGCAGAAGATCGTTTTCCTCGCGTGTGCGGACAGCGATACGGATGTAGCCTTCTCCGAGTCCGATATAATTGGAGCATCTGCGCAGCATGATACCGCGCGCCATTAGCTTTTCTGCGATATCCCCCTCGGAATACAGAAGCAGATAATTCGCTTCCCCGTGATAGACGCGGATGCCAAGCTGCGTAAGTCCATCGATCAGATACCGACGTTCAGCTGATATTTTCCGTACTGATTCCGCAAGCCAGTCCGTACAGTCAAGTGCCGCACATCCTGCCGCCTGCGCAAGCGTTGAAACATTCCAGCACTGTGTTTTCTCCGACATTTCCGAGAGAAATTCTATATCACTGCACATCGCATATCCCAGCCGCACGCCTGCCATAGCGTAACTTTTGGTAAACGCACGCAGGACTGTGAGATTCTTATATGTTCGGATCAGCGCAGGAATATCGTATTTTTCGGGATCGTCCGTCAGATCAAGGAAGCAGAAATCGCAGAACAGCCGAACACCGCTTTGCAGAATTTCGAAGATGATCTCCGGCTTTACCGTGATTCCCGTGGGATTGTTTGGCGAACAGAGGAAAACTGCGCTGTATTTTGAAAAATCGGTATGCAGGAATTCATCCGTCAGCCGGAAGTCATCGGATTCTTTCAAAAGAAAGTGTTCTGCGGATATTCCCGCTGCTGATAATGCCTGCTCATACTCACAAAACGTCGGTGAAACGATCAGCGCAGGCTTGTTCTTCGGCAACGTATACGCATACACATAGATCAGCTCCGCCGCGCCGTTTCCGCAGAGGATGCAGTCCGCAGGAACACGTTCGTTCGCCACAATCTTCCGCCGAAGTTCCGTGCAGTAGGGATCGGGATAGGCTTCGCAATTTGCCGACGCATCCATGAGTGCCTGTCTGACCTTCTCCGGCATTCCCGCTGGATTGATGTTCGCGGAAATATCAAGTTTTACAGAATTTGTGTAAATGTCCCCACCGTGGGGACTTTTTTTGTTTATAAGCATAAAATCACCAAAATACGTAGGATAATGCCAATCAGCAGAGTGAAAATCGATGCTGCATACATGAGCCGACCGGCGCGGGTGATATCCTTCGGTTCAATTTCGCGCGCGGCATCTCCGATATATTCTTTCTTGTGTATCACGCCGCCATAGACTGCATCACCTGCAAGCCGCAGACCGAGCGCACCGGCACAGGCGGATTCAGTCTGCGCGGAGTTGGGGCTGGCGTGTTTGTATCGGTCACGGCGGAAGATTTTCCATGCGTTTCTGCTGTCAAGTCTGACCATCGGCGCGGTAATGACCATCAGAATCCCCGAAATCCGTGCGGGGATAAAGTTGACGAAATCATCCGTTTTTGCGGCGGCGCGTCCGAAGTACAGATATTTTTCGTTTTTGTAGCCGAGCATGGAGTCCATCGTGTTGATGGATTTATAGAAAAATCCGCCGACCGCACCGAAGAAAATCATCCAAATCAGCGGCGCGATCACACCGTCGGAAGCGTTTTCCGCCACGGTTTCCACCGCTGCACGGGTAATGCCTTTTTCATCCAGCACGGCAGTATCGCGCCCGACGATCATGGAAACGGCATATCTTGCACCTTCCGTATCACCTTTTTCAAGCGCTTTCTGTACCTTACGACCTTCCTTGAGAAGCTGCCGTGCCGCAAGAATCTGCCAGCACATGATGCTGTTTATCACGAAATACAGAATCGGATGGACAAACCACGCAAGAAGCAGAACCAGTGCCGGAATGATGGTGGAAATCGCCGCTACCAGAATCACGGTGATCACGCCGCGAGAGACATCCTTGGGATTCGAGTTGCCGCGTCGCAGTTTTTTGTCAAAGAACGAAATCCACTTCCCGATGCCGATGACCGGATGGGGGATGCAGTACGGATCGCCCACAAAGCAGTCGATGATAAATCCGACGATCAGCGCCGCCGTTTGGAGAATGAGCCATTTCGTCATAAATTACCTCCCTGCAATGTGATGACCGACACGGGATTCTGCGCGGTCATCATGTGATACCGTCCGAGCTTGCGCGAACGTGCGATATTCACCGATACGGTTTCGTATTCCTCAAAGCCGAACACTTTCGCACATTCAGCTGTCTCGGTCTGAGTCTCTACAGTAACTGCATTTATAACAATCCGCACATTGGGATTCTTTTCGAGCAGAACCGCGATGATTTCCCGCAGATTACCGGATGAGCCGCCAATAAAGGCGTGTGTAGGTATAGGAAGCGTATCGAGTGCATCCGGAGCGACCCCTTCGATGACGTGCAGATTTTCACAGCCGAATTTGAGCTTGTTTTGACGGATCAGCTCTGTTGCATCCGCTTCCTTTTCGATGGCGTAAACCTGTCCGTCATACGCCGCCAGCGCACATTCCACCGACACCGATCCGGTTCCTGCACCGATGTCGTACACCACAGCATCTGTCGGAAGATCAAGCTTAGCCATGGAGATCGTCCTCACTTCGGATTTTGTCATGGGAACGTCGCCGCGCAGGAATTCTTCGTCTGGAATACCATGACGGTGACAACGGACGGCAGATTCGTTTTCGATATACAGAACCGACAGTGAATCGAATGACTTTTGCGTCAGTTCAGCCGCTGAACCGTGTGTGATTCTTTCGTCCGGATGGGTCAGCCGTTCTCCGACTGTTACAGGCAGCTCGCTCAAGTCGTATTCGCACAGTTTCCGGCAGATCACATCTACGGTATTCTCACCGCCGGTCAGGGCGAGCACCTTACGATTCGTTTTCACCTTATGAATCAGATTGCATTTCCGTCCGTGCAGACTGATGAGCGCCGCATCGTCCCAGCTTGTGCCAAGCTTCGCCGCAAACGCCTGTACGGACGAAATTCCCGGTGTCAGCGTTACATCGTACCCCTCAAGAGCCGCAAGAAGTTTCTTCGTGCCACTGTAGAAACCCACATCCCCGCGCATAACCACGGCGGCATGGCGGATGGACGGATGACTTTCCAGTACACTGCGCACCTTTTCGGGGAGAAATTCGTGATAGACCGGTTTGGCCGTATGCAGAGATTCCGCCACCGATTTTGCACCGATGACGGCATCACAGTCAGCAAGTGCCGATTTCACTTCGGTGGTCAGACAGTCTTCACTGCCAGGACCGATACCGATGATAGTAACTTTCGGCTTTGCGAGACAAAGCGTTTGGTCAAGTTCCGCGAGAGCTTCATCCATAGAAAACCCCTCCACCTGCGGCGGCTGTCCGATAATGACCGGAACTGCACCGACCTCTTTTGCCGCACGGATCTTTTCCTCAAATCCTCCGACCTTACCGGATGATTTCGTCACCATCCATTTCGCACCGATGACTTTCATCTGTGCGATGTTGATTTCCTCAGAAAATGGCCCCTGTGCGGCGATGATATGTGCGGATGCGATTCCCGCGTTTTGACAGGCTTCCAGTGAGGACACTGTCGGCAGGACTCGCGCCCAGACGCGGGACATATCCAGACCGATGTAAGCGTAAAGCTCTTTTGCGCCGGTGGTCAGGAATATGTTTCCGTCCTTGTCCGAAAGATAATCCTTCGCCGCTTCCACCGTTGGGACATACACTGCATCGGCGATATAGTAGTCGCTCTCACGCAGAATCCGCATTACGGGGATTCCGGCACGTTCAGCGGCGGTGCGGATGTTTTCCGTCACAATCTGTGCATACGGATGGGTTGCATCGAGAATCCGATCAAAGCGATTTTTCGCCAAAAACCGCGCCATTTCCGCCACATCCATCCGCCCGGTGTGAACGGTTATCCCGTCGATGCCGTTAAGCAGGATCTCTCCGTATTCGGTTGCCACACAGACGGTCAAATCGGCAAATTCATGCAGAATTTCCGCAAGCTGACGTCCTTCCGTCGTGCCTGCGAATAAACAGATTTTTTCAGACATTGCGGTATCCTCTCGGTGTGACCATTCTGCCGCCGATCACCTTGGTCACGGAATTGCCAATGAAAATCGTTGTGAACATATCAGCCGGATAGTCCGCCAGTTCACCAAGCGTCAAGAGTTTTGCATTCTCTCCCTCTCTGCCGATGTTCTGCGCGATGCCACACACCGTTTCGGGACTGCGGTACTTCAGCAGAATCTCACAGCATCTTTTCAGATGATCCGCACGTTTTTTACTGGACGGATTATACAGTACCACGCAAATATCGCTCATTGCCGCACCTTCGATGCGCTTTTCGATCACTTCCATCGGTGTGAGCAGGTCGGATAGGCTGATCACCGTGAAATCACAGGTCAGCGGTGAACCAAGCAGAGCCGCGCCTGATGATGCCGCCGTCACGCCTGCAATGATTTCAACCTCCACACCGTATTCCCCGGCAAGCTCCAGAATCGGGGATGCCATGCCGTAAATGCCCGCGTCGCCCGAGCAGATCATGGCGGTGATTTTGCCGTTACACGCCGCTTCGAGAGCTATGCGGCACCGCTCGATTTCCTTCATCATGGGTGTGGAGATGTATTCTTTATCTGCGAAATACGGCTTCACCAGATCGCAGTATACCGTATATCCGACGATCACCTCCGCCGCTTCCAATGCCTTGACTGCTCCGACGGTCATTCCGTCGTAATTGCCGGCACCGATGCCGACTACATATAATTTTTTCAAAATTCGATCCTCCATTCCTGTACCGCCGCCGCAACGGTCACGCCGTCCTTCGCAGTTTTCGGGATAATCAGCGTGCCGCCACCGCATACCGCCGCACGTTCGCAGACATTGCCGACACCGACGGTTTTGCGCACAAATTCCGACTCGGCAAATTCACCGGGAACTGCGTTCAGCTCATCGGCTGTATAGAATACCGTTTGTGCTTTTAACACCTTCGCACATTCCAGCAATCCGGCTTCATCGGCTTTTACGTCAATGGACGCAACACGGCAGACCGCACGGGTGTCGATGCGGTGATTTTCCAGCGTTTCCTTGACCACGGCGAAAACCGTTTCCATCGGTGTATCCCTTCTGCATCCGATGCCAAGCGTGACGATGCGCGGAATCAGCCGAAGGGTGGATGTGTACGGCGAATCGGTGTGAATGCCGATGAAAATGCCGAGCTCGCCGTTTTCTTTTGAGGTCAGCCCGTTCGGCAGAGTTTCCGGCAGAGCAAATTCCGACGAAAGTGGGACATCCTCCGTCAGAATCGCGGCGGAAATATCTTTCGCCGTTTTCATGGACGAAATCGTGCAATTATGCGTCACCGCCCACGTGTCGCAGGAGAATTTTCCGGCTCCGTCGGTGGCGGTTGTGATGACTGGAACTGCACCGATCTTCTCTGCAAGATGATGTGCCAGCGCGTTTGCGCCGCCGATGTGACCTGACAGAATCGGAATCACGAATTTCCCCTGATCATCCAGCACCAGAACCGCGGGATCGACCATCTTATTTTTGAGATGCGGCGCGATATCCCGCACGGCAATTCCGCAGGCACCGATGAAAATCAACGCATCGTTTGCAGAAAGCAGCTCACCCATGTCCGCACAGACACTTTTATGGGAGGTGAAACCGTATTTCAGTGCGAATTTTTCGATGGAATGGATATCGGTTTTGTCAAGATACAGCAGTTCTGCAATACGCTGTGCCAACATCGCACCTGCATCTGAGAAGCAGATCAACGCCGTTTTCATTTTGTAACCTCGCGGTATTCGGTCGGATAATCGGGGTGATAAAGGTGCGAACGTGCGAAATCGCTTGTGAGGAATCCGCCGACGGTGATAAGCGCGGTTTTGGTGATGCCGTTTGCCTTTGCGGTTTCTTCCAGCGTTGCAACCGTGCAGCGGAACACCTTTTCATCCGGCCACGATGCCTTGTAGACAATCGCGGCGGGTGCGTCGGGTGAATATCCGCCGGCAATCAGTTCTTCCGTCACCTTGGCGAGAAGTCCTGTTGAGAGAAACAGCACCATCGTTGCACCATGGGAAGCAAGATCGCGCAGGTTTTCCGAATCCGGAACAACGGTTTTGCCCGATGCACGGGTAATGATAACAGTCTGCGACACGTCGGGAAGGGTATATTCCGTTCGGAGTGCCGCCGCCGCACCGGAGAATGCGCTGACACCGGGAGTGATATCATATTCGATACCGAGACGGTCAAACTCCCGCATCTGTTCACCAATAGCACCGTACAGGGACGGGTCGCCCGACTGGATGCGGACGGTGATTTTGTTTTCCTTTTCTGCTTTTTCGATGACGGCAATGATTTCTTCCAGCGTCATTTTTCCGCTGTCGTGGATTTCACAGTTCGCTTTGGCATAGCTGAGGATTTCGGGGTTAACCAGAGAACCTGCGTAAATGATCACGTCGGCTTCTTCGATATGCTTTTTGCCGCGCAGGGTGATGAGGTCAGCCGCACCGCATCCCGCGCCGATGATATGTACCATGTCAGTATTCCTTTCGTATCTGTTCTAAAAGTTGGTCGGCATCCGCTGTTTTTCCAAGGATACCGTGTACGTTTGAAAATGTTGCTGCGCCCACGATCATGTTTCCGACAGGGCGGTGGGTCAGGTGGAAGTGCATACGATTCATGATGCTGTCCATGACGTTCTGCTGCAGTCCGGCTTCATCAAGAATCGCCAGCATATCGTCCGTCATGGCGCTGTCCATGATTCTTTGCACAATCTCCGCCGAAGCGCCGCACATGCCCGCGTGGGAAGCGAAAATCTCCATACGGCAGTCGCCGTAGCGAGAGTGGGTGTTGAACATTCCGCCCGCCACCTTGATGAGCTTGCCGATGTGTCCCACAAGCAGCGCACCGCGAAAGCCGAATTCCGCCGCCAGCGCAAAAGCATCACCGATGAAATTGGAGGTGGTCACGGCAATTTCAGGATTGATGTGCAGTTCGTTTTTGATGTAATCCGCGCCGTAGTTGCCGGGGGTAAACAGGACAACCGTTTTGCTGTCCGCCGCACGCATACTCAACTCTGTACGGATGGTTTCCACCACGGCTTCATCGCTCATTGGTTCAACAATGCCAGTGGTACCGAGGATGGACAGTCCGCCAACAATGCCGAGACGGGGGTTGAAGGTCTTTTTCGCAATTTCTACACCGGCAGGTGCCGAGATGGTCACTTTCAGGCCGCCGGTGTAGCCGTAATCCTCGCAGACCTGCCGGAGTTCTTCGGCAATCATCCGCCGCGGCGTGGAGTTGATGGCGGCATTACCGACAGGCTGATCGAGTCCGGGTTTGGTCACACGTCCGATGCCCTCGCCGCCGTCGATGAAGATTTCATGCGGCACATCGGTCTTTTCGACCAGCGAATACACCGTCATGCCGTTTGTTACGTCTGGATCATCGCCGCTGTCCTTGACAATGCCACAGGAAACATAGCTGTCTCCACACACAATTTCGTGAACGGTCAGATTCAATCCAATTCCGCGTGGTGTCATGAGGTACACCGTTTCGAGAACCGTATCGCCGAGTAGCATGATCGCCGCCGCTTTGGATGCCGCTGCAGCACAAGAACCTGTGGTGTACCCGCGACGCAGTTTTTTACCGTCTTTGGTAATGAAAGAATCCATCATCGTGTGATCTGATACATCAGAGCGTTGACAATCGCCGCCGCCACGTTGGAACCGCCCTTGCGTCCTCTGGCAACGATGTAATGCACGCCGGATTCCATGATGGCATCCTTGGCTTCGAGGATGTTGACAAATCCCACGGGAACACCGATGACCAGTTCGGGCTTCACAGTTCCAGCGTCAATCAGTTCACGAAGTACGAGAAGCGCAGTAGGTGCATTGCCGACCACAAAAATGACTGGCTTACCGAGCTTTGCTGCCTTTTCCATGGATGCGACCGCACGGGTGCATCCCCGTTCTTTTGCGATTTCGGCAACATCGGGATCGCTCATGAAGCAGTGGATCTCACATCCCAGCTTCGCGGCGACAGTTTTGCTGATACCGGATTTCGCCATGTTGGTGTCGGTCACGATGTCACAGCCGCTTTTCAGTGCTTCGATGGCAATCGCACACAAACCGTCGGAAAAGGCGAGATTTTCCGCATAATCGAAATCGGCGGTGCAATGGATGACGCGCTTGACCACCGCTTTGTTTTCTTCGGGAATGTCCACCGTAAGCTCGCTTTCGATGATTTCCATGCTGCGGGCTTCAATGGCATTCGGATCGTTGATAATCATACTTTTTTCTCCTTATATGCAAGGCATTTTCTGTAAAAGATTTCCGCCGCTTGAAGATTGGCGGGCAAAAACAGGTGGGGATATCCTGCGTACAGCATATCGGTGTACTGCACACACTCCCAGCTTCGTCCGTTTGCTTTTACAGCAGTGAATGCGTTTCCGTTGTCGGTGCTGTCGTAATAGTGGAATTCGTGCGCGCGTAATGTCGCACCCGCGTCACCGAACAATCCGTCGTTTTTCGCGGTCAGCGTGACATAGCCGAACCGCACCAGCTTGCCGGTTTTCGTGCTGTCATGGGGGAGAACGCCGCACATTTTCCTGCCGTCAAGCGTATGTCCGAGGTACTGAAATCCGCCGCATTCGGCAATGGTGGGCAAACCATTCTCGATTGCATGACGGATGCTTTCACGGGTCATTTCGTTCTGCTCCAGCATATCCGCATACAACTCGGGATACCCGCCGCCGAGCAGCAGACCGTCCGCATATTCGGGTATCGGCTCATTGGCAAGCGGAGAGAAATACGTAAGCTCTGCACCAATCTTCTCAAACAGACGAAGTGTGTCTTTGTAATAAAAGCAGAATGCCGCATCCTTTGCTACTGCAAGACGAATGGGAGCAAATGCGGGAAGCTCCGCTTTCTCATATGTCAGCGGTTTTGCGGTATCGGCGATTTCGAGTATGACATCCACATCCATCGTATCTGAACACAGATCGGCGATTTTGTCGAGCTTTGCCTGCAGATCACCGATTTCCGATGCCGTGATGAGTCCGAGATGGCGCGAGCCGAGAATACAGTCGTCCGGCAGTTTTGGGATGTAGCCGACCGCCTTGACTGTATCGCCGAATCGTGCTTCCATCTGCTTTTTCAGATTGGCGTAGGTCATGGCGGTGATGTTGTTGAACAGCACACCGCAAATCCGGCTGTCGGTCTGAAAATGCAGAAATCCTTCGATCACCGCAAGCAGAGATGTGGATGCACCTTTGGCATTCACCACGAGAATCACGGGTGTATCAGTTTTCTGTGCCACAGTGAAAGTGCTGTTGTCCATCCCGTCCGCGCCAGTACCGTCGTAATATCCCATGACGCCTTCGATCACGGAAAGTTCGTCACCACTTGCCGCAAGCAGATACCTGAGAAGATTGCCGTCGCAGAAAAACGGATCAAGATTCGCTGACGGAATGCCCAGCACCGATTCATGAAACATCGGATCAATGTAGTCGGGGCCGCATTTGCAGGCAGTCACACCGATGCCGCGCCGTTTCAGCAGGGTCAGCAGCGCACAGACCGCCGTGGTTTTTCCGCT
>JAFTPW010000368.1:0-4351 GCA_017463075.1 Clostridia bacterium | reverse complement strand
GCATTCGTGTTGAACGCCGTCATCATGGCAGCATACATCGCCGCCGTCCTCCTGCTCGCTCTCACCATGGCGGCATGCATCGACAGCACAGGCTTTGCCGAAGTCACCGATGAAATCCGGAAGATCGGCAGAACCCTCGGCATCACCGGAGGCACCGTCATCCTCTTCGTCCTCTCCGCCGCCATCTCGTCCGCATCCCAGATTCTGCAAATTTTCACCGCCATCCTCACCGGCGCATCCCTCGTCAGACGCCATAAAGCCCTCGCCGCCGTCGGCATGATCTTCGTCATCAATTTCGCCGTCAATCTCGCAGGTTCCGCCTTCGGATTCGTGTCCGGCAATGCCCTCGCCACCTCCGCCGCCGCAGTCACCCAGCTCGGTACCACCCTGACCGCCATGCTCCTCCCGCAGACCGTGCTGTATGCCGTCATCGCCGTTGTATGCTGGCTCGTGTGCGTGTGGGTGATGCGGAATAAGGTGAATCTGGAGTGAGGAATGCGGTAAAGATACGCCGCGGGTTCATCGGCAGGTTCATCGCCGTGAGGTTTTCTTTAAATCGGCGGCAGGAGCAAGCCCCTGCCCTACGGTGAAGACCAACGTCCCGTCAACAGAAACAGAGTAAACCCAACCCGCGCCGCAGGCTGAGTTTACCGAGGGAATTGAGTGTCCCGAGCAATAACGGAAGATCGCTCCACAAAACAACTGCACGTTGTCAAAAACTCCCGCCCGGCGGAGCCTTGGGTCCAGGCACTCCTGGTTGCCGAATCGAGAGCCCGGAAACGGAGGGTTCTCGCGCCCGCCGCGCAGGCGTACAAATCAATTCGAAAAGCGGAGCTTTTCTACAATAAATCTCTAACGCGTTAGACAAACCAAACCCGCTGTAAGCGACCTCCGTAGGTCCACAGGATTTGCCAAATCCTTCCATTCCCCGAACGCTTTGTTAAAATTCTTCCCTCCCTCTTGATAAATCACACCTTTTGTTATATAATAGCATCAGAAAATATGTTCGTTATACGAAAGGAACCTTCATACTATGGCAGCGAAAGCAGCATCCAAGAAACAAGCCGTTGATACCGCAGAAAGATCCCCTGAGGAACGCAAAAAAGCCCTCGATACCGCCATCTCCCAGATCGAAAAGAGCTTCGGTAAGGGCACCATTATCAAGATGGGCGAGAATCCCCGCATGAACGTCTCCGCAGTCTCCACCGGCTCCATTACGCTCGATATGGCACTCGGAATCGGCGGTCTCCCGCGCGGCCGAATCATCGAAATCTACGGCCCCGAATCTTCCGGTAAAACTACCCTCGCCCTCCACGCCATCGCGGAAGTCCAGAAAACCTCCGGCGAAGCCGCCTTCATCGACGCGGAACATGCCCTTGACCCCGTCTACGCAAAGGCCCTCGGCGTCGATATCGATAACCTCCTCGTTTCCCAGCCCGACTCCGGCGAACAGGCACTTGAAATCGCAGATGCCCTCGTCCGCTCCGGTGCAATCGATATCATCGTCATCGACTCCGTTGCCGCTCTCGTTCCCCAGCAGGAAATCGACGGCGATATGGGCGCTTCCCACGTCGGTCTTCAGGCGCGTCTCATGTCCCAGGCGCTCAGAAAGCTCTCCGGCACCATCGCCAAGACCAACTGCATCGTCATCTTCATCAACCAGCTCCGCGAAAAGGTCGGCGTCATGTACGGCAACCCCGAAACCACTCCCGGCGGCCGCGCGCTCAAGTTCTACTCCTCCGTGCGCATCGAAATCCGTAAGTCCGAGGCACTCAAGAACGGCTCCGACGTCATCGGCAACCGTGCAAAGTGCAAGGTCGTCAAGAATAAGGTCGCTCCGCCCTTCAAGACCGCGGAATTCGATATCCTCTACGGCGAAGGCATCTCCAAGGCGGGCGAAATCGTCGACATCGGCGCAGACCTCGGCATCCTCGAAAAGTCCGGCGCATGGTACTCCTACGAAGGCACCCGCATCGGTCAGGGACGCGATAAGGCACGCGAAGCCATCATCAACGATCCCGCACTCGAAGCCGAGCTCGAAGCGAAAATCAAGGAAAAGGGTCAGGCTCCCGATATGGAACGCGATACCCTTGAACTCGACGACGACGATATCGAAGGACTCGAAGAATCCGATACCGTTGAGCTCGACATCCGCCTGCTCGATATGGATGAAGACGAAGAGTAATCCGCATGACACTTCTGTCACCTCTCCCGACATTTCTGTCACCTGAGTACTGACATTTTTTGAAAAGAGTACTGACAGAAATGTCACCCTAATAACTAATATAATAACTTATATAATAACTATATAAAGAGTGACAATTCCGTCACCATACGAAGGAACCGAATGAGAGTTACATTTGATAAACAGGAGCTGCTGGCGGCGATTACTCCCGCTGCGGCAATCTCCCAGACCAAAAATACGTTTGCAAGCGTCGACGGTCTCCTCTTTGAATGCCCTCCGAATCCGAAATTCGGGGACTATGACACCGATCAGCCGAACCTCTGCCGCATCTCCGCATTCGATCTCGAGAAAGGTCTGCGCACCTCGGTCCCCTGCACCATTGAGGACAAGGGCATGGCTGTGCTCAATACCGTCAAAATCTCCCAGATCGTTCGCGCACTCCCCGACGGCGAGGTCACAATCGATATCAACGAGCGCGGACGTGCGGCAGTCTCCGGCGGATCGTTCTGCTTCGAGATCACCGCGCCCCCCGGCTCCGATTTCCCCGCAATGCCCATGTTCATCGGCGAGCGTACCTACAAAATCCCCCAGCATGCCCTCATCAGCCTCATCCGCAGAACCGTGTACGCCGTCGCACAGAACGATCCCCGTGCCGCATTCAACGGTGCCCTCTTCCGCATCCGTGACGGTAAGCTCAGCGCGGTCGGCTCCGACGGATTCCGCTTTTCCGTCTCCGTGACCGATCTGACCGCCGATAACGAAACCGTCCCCGACGCGGAGCTCATCATCCCCGGAAAGTTCCTCACCGAGCTTCTCAGACTCCTTGACGACAGCGAGGACACCTGTACCATGATGCTCGGCAGAAAGCACGTTATCTTCCATATCGGTACCCTCTGGTTCTTCACCCGCACGCTCGATACCGAGTATATCCCGTTCGAGCAGTTCCTCCCGTCCTCGGCGAAAACCGAAGTCATTGTCCGCGCGGACGAGCTTCGGAATGCCGTTGAGCTGGCGTCCATTGTCACCGAAGATAAGCTCGGCGGCAGCGGGAAGTCCCATATCAAGCTCGATTTCGCGGATCGGAAAATCGCACTCTCATCCGTGTCCAGCGGCGGTAGCGTCTCCGGCTCGGTCGCGGCGCAGATCACGGGTCAGGAGATCTCCATCGCGTTCACCTGCCGGTATCTCCTTGAAGCCTTGAAAGCAGTCCCCGAATCCTGCGAAACCATCCGCATCCGCCTCAATACCCCCAGCGCCGGCGTCACCGTCGATTCCCCCGAACACCCGGAATTTCTGTATTTCATCCTCCCCTGGATCATGCGGAAATAGACCCCGGCAAAAATCGACGTCATCCTCCACGGCGCGCGTGAGCCCGGATCAAAAACGATTCAGTCAATGAAATCCCGCAATCGCTCCACGGCGCGGGCGAACAGGGTTAGCGGTCCCTGTGAGCCGTATAAACGAGTTTCCGATAATTTGGTACGCACCAATCGGCATCGCACCCTCAGTTACAATCAGAAATTGTATCCGTAGACCGCTATCTGAAAGCAAAAACTGCACGCCGTCAAGAAAAATCCCCCGAAACTGACGAAATCATATCAGTTAACACCCCGTCAGCGCAATACACCTCGTCCGTATCAAAGTTTTGCGGAGCTTTTTCAAAAGCGACCCGTCCCTCTTTCACTAAGAATCTCCCCAAACTACATCAAAGGAGCCGCACCGACATGACCGTATCCAAAGTAATCTACCAGAACTGGCGTAATATAGAGCAGTGCGAAGTGGAGCTGCGGCCGGGAATCAATGTCCTGTGGGGCAACAACGCGCAGGGGAAATCGAACATCCTCGAGGGAATTTACTATTTCGCACGCGGCCGTTCGTTCCGGGGCGCGAAGGATCGTGAGCTCATCCGGTTCGGCGAGAGCTTTGCCAATGCCGCGATCGACTTCCGCAGAGACGGATATACAAGTGACACGCGCCTCATGGCGTCCATTCCCCTTACCGGAAAAAAGAAATTATACCGTAACGGAGCTGCCCTTTCCTCAGCCGCTGAGATGATGGGCAGCTTTCGTGCTGTTCTGTTCTGCCCGTCAAATCTCTCCATTGTTACCGGAGGCCCCGCAGAACGCCGCACTTTCCTCGATATCGCCATCTCCCAGCTCTCCGGCG
>JAFTPW010000367.1:0-3478 GCA_017463075.1 Clostridia bacterium | reverse complement strand
TGGGGTCTGCCCCAGATGATCGGCAAGTTCTACGCCATCAAGAATGAATCCGCCATCTCCAAGGGCACCATCATTTCCACCTTCTTCGCGATCGTCGTTGCCGGCGGCTGCTACTTCATGGGCGGCTTCGGCAGACTCTACGCTGACAAGATCGTCTTCAATCCCAACACCGGCGCTCCCGTTTACGACTCCATCGTGCCCTCCATGCTCGAAGGTCTGCCGGATGTGATTGTTGCCATTGTCATCATGCTCGTGCTTTCCGCGTCCATGTCCACGCTTTCCTCCCTCGTTCTCACTTCTTCCTCCACGCTCACCCTCGACATGATCGTGCCCATGAGAAAGAAGGAAACCTCCCAGAAGACCCAGATGCTCATCATTCGTGTTCTTCTCGTGTTCTTCATCGTGATCTCCGCTGTCATCGCAATCATCCAGACCAAGTCCAGCGTGACCTTCATCGCGCAGCTCATGGGTATCTCCTGGGGTGCTCTTGCGGGTGCGTTCCTTGCTCCCTACCTCATCAGCCTCTACTCCAAGAAGGTTACCAGAGCGTCCGTGTGGGTCAGCTTCGTCACCGGCGTGGGCATCATGATTGCCAACATGATTTGCACCTTCGCAGGCGTGCCGTTCATCAACGCGTTCTTCTCCTCTCCCATCAACGCGGGTGTTCTCGCAATGGTTGTCGGACTCGTTGTCGTTCCCGTCGTCAGCCTGTTCACCAAGAAGCCCGATCAGGCTGAAATGGACAGGATGTTCGAATGCTACGACAGAACCATGACTGTCAAGGCATCCACTGCGCTTGAAGATGAAGCGAAGTGACGGATTGAAGCAAAACTGAAACAAAAAAGGAACATCTCAGCAGAAAAAATGCGGGATGTTCCTTTTGTTTTTACAGAAGCAGGGCTTTGAAGTCTTCGCGATTGCGGATGGGATCGTATCCGGCGTTTTCCGTCAGCCGTTCCTTCAGATACACTTCGTCGGGAGTGAACTGGCGGCTGTCGGTGTAGTCGTAATCACAGTGATTCAGAATGGGGCAGGTGTAAAACTGTTTGCCGGAAGTGCGCGCGGTGTAAGCGTCCTTTGCGTACTGCATGGCTGTTTCAAGCTCGCGTACAGCGGTGTCGTGATCTCCGTCCGAGAGCGCGATATTCGCCAGCTTTTCGTGGATGCCTTCCAGATAGGTGCTGAACCGGAGAAAATTCCCGTCTGTGATAACCGTTTCAATGATGGCTTTTTCGACGTTGACACAGGTACGGACATGCGGATCAGCCGGATCGCCGAAAGTCCACATCTTGCCGAGCTGACCGCAGAGAAGATCCAGAACTTCCGCAAACTTTGTCTGAAGATGTGCCAGAAGTTCCTCGCCCTCCAGACAGATTTCCATGGGATCGGACTGTCCCGGATCGGTTTCGGGATAAAGCTGCGCGTATTTTTTTGCCTCTTCACTCCGTCCGCTGTATTTGTAAGCACAGATCACATTCCAGAGAGCAGCGCGCCGCAAATCCTCACTGCTGCTGTTCTCCCACACCATGAGATTGTTGCGGATGGAGCTGTCTGCCATGGCGATGAATTCATCGTGAGCGGAGCGGGAGAAGCAGATATAGTATTCCACCGTTCCGAGCCAGTGCCGGTAGCGAAGGTCGTCGGGGTATTCCGACGCTGCCTGCTGTGCGATCCGATAATCGGCTTCATGGTCGTCCTTTTTCCAGAATTCCTCATATTCGCTATCAAAATACCGCTTCCGTTCGTCGTTTTCCGGGGCATCCATCCCGAGCAGCTCATCCGTCGTAACGTGCAGCAGTCTTGCGAGAGGGACAATCATGGCGAGATCGGGATATGTTGTGTCCGTTTCCCATTTCGACACGGACTGACACGTGATGCCCAGAAATTCCGCCATCTTTTCCTGTGTCAGATCGTTTTTCCGACGCAGTTCTCTGATTTTCTGTCCGATATGATTCATAGTTTACGTCCTTTCGGTGTGATAAGCGGATCCTGCTTTCGGATTGATTATAGCATGAATTTGCCGGCAGCGCAATAACGCCGTACCTGAGAAAAACTTGCGTATCACGCGATATTGGCATCTGCGAAATAAAATTCCCCCAAACCCATTGACAACGCGCGCGTTTCGCGGTATAATGATTCTGCTAAATTATCATTCCCCAAAGGAGAACATTACAATGAAGAGAATTCGTACCCTCGCTACCCGTGACCTCGTTAAGAGCGTAAAGAACGGCGGCTGCGGCGAATGCCAGACCTCCTGCCAGTCCGCTTGCAAGACTTCCTGCGGTGTTGCTAACCAGAAGTGCGAAAACAAGAATAAGTAAGTGCACACATAAAATACCGCTTGCTCCGAAAAGGCAGGCGGATTTTATTTTGTTTTCATATTTGATATAAAGGTACAGACAGAAAAATTCACCAAACGAAAGGATGCGGAATCTGTCGTAATTTCCGGCTGAACAAAAACGGAGTATGGCTGCCGCACTGCGGATATGATACACCAGTATAAACTTAACGGCTACAATATCGTCATCGACGTGTACAGCGGAAGCGTGCATCTCGTGGACGAAGTGGCTTACGACATCATTGGGATGTACGAAAACACCGCGCGCGAGGAAATCGTCCCTGTGATTACCGAACGTTATCCCGATGTCACCGAACAGGACGTCCTTGACTGCTTTGACGACGTGGAAGAGCTGAAATCCATCGGACGGCTCTTTGCCGAGGATCAGTACAAGGACCACGCATTTGACTTCAAGAACCGCAACACCACTGTCAAGGCGCTCTGCCTCCATGTGGCGCACACCTGCAACCTCAACTGCGAATACTGCTTTGCGGCGCAGGGCAAGTACCACGGCGAGAGCGCGCTGATGAGCTACGAAACGGGCGTGGCGGCTCTGGACTTCCTTGTGAAGAACTCCGGCAAGCATGTCAATCTCGAAGTGGACTTCTTCGGCGGCGAACCGCTCATGAACTTCGACGTCGTCAAGCGTCTGGTTGCGTACGCGCGCTCGATTGAAAAGGACGCCGGCA
Organism: Clostridia bacterium; assembly: GCA_017463075.1. Classification (GTDB taxonomy): domain Bacteria; phylum Bacillota; class Clostridia; order Oscillospirales; family CAG-272; genus UMGS1696. The sequence continues at coordinate 451 of JAFTPW010000367.1, read as the reverse complement.
AGAATTTCCGCTTCACGCTGACGACCAACGGCATGCTCATCGACGACGATGTGATCGAATTTGCCAACAGGGAATGTACCAACGTGGTTCTCAGCCTTGACGGACGCCGTGAAATCAACGACATCTCCCGCCGCGACTATGCAGGCAACGGCAGCTACGACCGGATCGTGCCGAAGTTCCAGAAGATGGCGGCGGCGAGAGGTGACAGGGAATACTACATGCGCGGCACCTTCACCCATGCGAATCCCGATTTCACCAAGGATCTCTTCCACATGGCGGACCTCGGTTTTGACAAGCTGTCGATGGAGCCGGTGGTCTCCGCGCCCGGCACGCCCTACGCGCTGACGGAGGAAGACCTGCCGAAGCTGTTCGAACAGTACGAAATCCTCGCGACGGAGATGATCCGCCGAGAAAAGGAAGGCCGTCCGATCACGTTCTATCACTACATGCT
>JAFTPW010000366.1:0-2872 GCA_017463075.1 Clostridia bacterium | reverse complement strand
TCGGGAACCAGGTGTCCGCAAATAAGCTTCATAGTCGTGGATTTACCCGAACCGTTCTCACCGATAAAACCATAGATGGCGCCTACGGGAACGGTCATATTCAGATGATCCACCGCATACATCCCGCGGAAACTTTTTGACAGGTTTCGTATTTCGATTGCGTTCATTGTTTATCGTTCTCCTTCTTTTTACATCATCGGGGCAAAAATGCGTGCCACGGATCGGACGGCGCTTTCGATCAGGCCGGTTTTCAGCATATCCGGTGTGATACGGATGCACTTTGCAAGCGTGTCTTCCATATCCGCTTTCAGATCCCGGATACAGCCGCATTTATACATCCATACACCGTTCTCGAAGTGATGCACCAGAGAACGGTAGTCCAGATTGATCGTGCCGATCATGGCGATTTCGTCGTCGGCAAGGTAGCTCTTGGCATGAACAAAGCCGGGTTCATATTCATAAATTTCCACGCCCGCATCCATCAGCCGTTTGTAAAAGCTCCGTGTGATGCCGAATACCAGCTTTTTATCCGGAATGTGCGGCACGATGATCTTGATATTCACGCCCCGCAGAGCCGTGTTTTCGATATCCTGACACAGGTCGTTGTCGATGATGAGGTACGGCGTGGTCATCCAGACCGACTTCACCGCACCGCTGAGCATATTCTGGATCACGCTCTTGCCGACGTTCCGCCGGTAAATCGGATTCGGACCGTCGCCGAACGGAATGAGGTATCCGTTTTCACTGTTGTTGCGGCAGGCGGGATAAAGATCATCCCGCTCTCTGGGCAGTCTGCGGAACTGAATCCCGAAGTCCACACAGAACAGCTTGGTCAGTTCCCATACCGCTTCTCCTTCCAGACGGATTGCGGTGTCCTTCCAGTGACCGAAGCGCACGATTTCATTGATGTATTCATCCGCGATGTTCACACCGCCGGTGTAGCCGATTTTTCCGTCGATGACAAGGATTTTGCGGTGATTGCGGTTGTTGAATTCGCTGTCCGCCGCACCTTTCATCCGGGAAAACGGCGTCGCCTGAATCCCATAGGAACGGAGCGTCCTGGGATAATCTCCCGGCAGGGTGGACATACATCCGATGTCGTCGTACATGACGCGGACTTCCACACCGGATGCGGCTTTTTCCCTGAGAATTTCCAGAATGGAATTCCAGAACTTTCCTTCCTCGACGATGAAGTATTCCATATAGATAAATTTTTCCGCACCCCGCAGGTCTTCCAGCATATCGCGGTACATATCCTCACCGAGCGGGTAATACTTCTGCTTCGTGTTCGTGAACAGATGGGATTCTGCAATATTGCAGAGCATTTTCGCCTGACTTGCCGCCACGGGATTCTCTTCCCGCAGTGCTTCAAACAGTTTGCTGTCGTCCTTTTTGTATCCGCGGTCTTTCAGTGTCTGAAGCCGCTTGATGAACCGTTTCTGCAAGGTCCGGTTGTAGAACAGGAAGTACAGCATGAATCCCGCAATGGGCAGAATCAGGACGAACAGCAGCCACGGGATCTTGTAGTCCGGGTTGTCATCCGACGCAATGATGCGGATCACGCACGCGATTTCCGTAGCCCATGCCAGCAGGTAAAAATACGGGATATAGTAACAGCAGGCGATGACCATGCCGATGATCGCCAGAATTTCAAACACCGTGATGAGCATGGCGATGATGTAGCGCACGGGAATATAGTTGTACTCCCGCTCGATGGTCCTGTCACCCGCCTGATAACTGTATTTTCGTTTCATTCTTTTTCCTCCGCTCGCGGTATTACCGCTTGAAAAATGGGGAAAAGCGACGCACCAGTGATGCCCCGCTTGCCGTAATTTTTACTTGTTTTTTGCGTCGTCGATGCGCTTCTGCGCTGCTGCGATGCGTTCGTTTGCTTCCTTAGTCTGAGCGTCGCGCTGTTCCTGCATGATCTTTTTTGCGGTTTCAGGTCTGCCCATTGCCTTGGCTTCTTCAAATTGTGCCTTGGATTCTGCCTTTGCTGCGGCGAAGTTTGCCTTGTCAACCTTGTGCTGTTCCTTTGCGGATTCCTTCATGTCACTGAATGCTTTCTTGAAAAAATTTGCCATTGCTTTTACCTCTTTCTGTGTTATAAAAATTTATTATTGATATGTACCCCACGGTCGTGGGATGTCTGCAATATCCGACTGAAAATGCGCCGTATATTCCCGCGAGTGCTTTCCCGCTTATCGGTTCATGATTTTTTCGCTGAGTGCGAGGATTTCGTCTGCGTACTGTTCCCTGCGGGATGTGAGAATGCTCTTGTAGATCGGGTAGTTGAAGATTGCCATTGCCATACCGACGATGCCGATGCCGATGCCGGGGAGCATGCTGTCCGCAAGTCCGAGCGACGCACCGATATCGGTCATCACAAGGCTCATTCCGATCCCCATGATGATGGCACCGATTCCGCCGAACACGTACCCGAATACGTTTGCGGGACGCTTGACCTCGGCATCCAGTGCGCGGAGCTCGTCCAGCTCGGAGGGCTGCTGTTCCATGTATTGTGCGCGGATTTTCTGTGCGATGAAGTTCTGATCGTTTCTGTTCATTGCGGTTCCCTCCGATTATTTCTCTTCTTTGCTGTCTTCGCCGGACAGACGCTTCTTCGCTTCTTCCACAGTCTCGCCTTCCTTTGTGAAGAGCTTTTCAATCATCTTGTCATTGACCTTGTTCATGCCTTCCACAGCGCCGGTTTCCACTTTTTTATAGCCTTCCACCACGCCGTTTTCGATTTTCTTATATCCGGTGACAACACCGTCTTCAATCTTCTGAAGTCCTTCGCGTACAGCCTTTTCAAAATTCTTCTTTTCCATATCGGTATCTCCGTTTCGTTTGTTTTTGTTGTTGTGACTGT
>JAFTPW010000365.1:0-4954 GCA_017463075.1 Clostridia bacterium | reverse complement strand
TCGGACAGAATCCGGCGGTATTTTACGGAAATCGCGGTGCGCTCCACGGAATCGGACGAAAATAGTGCAATATCATCGAAAAAGTCGCGGAAAATCTGAAATTCCTGTAAAAATTCACAATATGTACGTATTTTTGACGGAAAGATTATGGTATAATACAGGTGCGGGAAGGGAATACGGATCCGGATGATCCCTCACCTCCGGCAAATTCTCAAAAAGGTGGTACGATCATGAACATCACGATTATCGGAAGACAGATTAATGTGTACGAAGATCTGAAGGAATTCACCGCAAAGAAACTGGCGAAGTTCGACCGTTATTTTCCCAAGGGTGCCGACGCCGCAGTGACCTTCCGCAAGATCCGCGATAACGAGTGCGTGGAGATTACCATCTCAGTTGGAGGAACTCTCTTCCGGGCAGAAGAGAGCACAGCAGATTTCAAGACATCCGTGGTACGCTGCATTGACATCATCGAAGGTCAGATCCGCAAGAACAAGACCCGCCTGGAAAAGCGGATGAAGTCCTCTTTCGCAGCAGCGGAAGCGGCTATGGAACAGGCTCCCGTGGAAGAGGAAGGTGCATTCGACATCCGCACCAAGTCCTTCCCGCTCAAGCCCATGACTCCCGAAGAAGCGATCCTCCAGATGAATCTCCTCGGACACGCCTTCTACGCTTTCGAAGACGCAGACACCGGCTCGACCTGCATCGTTTATAAGAGACACGCAGGCTCCTACGGTCTGATGATCCCGGAGAAAAAGGAAGACTGACACACGATACTACATCTGATTTCACATACAAATGCACAAGGGAGTCGTTCTGGCTCCTTTTTTGTATGAAAATGCAGGTTTTATACAGCTATCCTGCATTTTCGTGTTGACTTCCCGCGGCAGAACGGGTATAATTACAGTGGCATACACCGACATACCAAAGAACAGGAAGGTACATTCCGTGGAGAACCAGACATACGACCTGATTGCGCATATCGAAGACGCACTTCCGTCCCTTTCCAAGGGTCAGCGTGCCATTGCCCGGTTCATTGTGAATAATTAAGACAAGGCGGCGTATATGACTGCGTCCGCGCTCGGCAGTGAGGTGGGCGTTTCCGAGTCCACTGTGGTGCGATTCGCCAACGAAATGGGCTACGACGGCTATCCCCAGCTCCAGCAGCAGATCCGGGAAACCGTGCGTGTGCGGATGACGTCCGTTCAGAGAGTTCATGCCGCAAACCACCGCATGGATGAGGACGGCGTGCTCGACTATACCCTCACCGCGGATATGGAGAAGATCAAGTCCACGCTGGAGAACATCGACCGCGACGCTTTCAAAAAAGCCGTTGACATGATCCTCGGTGCCGGGAATATCTACATCCTCGGCATGCGTTCGTCGGCGATTCTGGCGGAATTCATGAACTATTACTTCGGACTCCTGTTCGACAATGTGCGTCTGATCCGTCCGGCGGGAGGAAGCGAAATTTTCGAGCACCTGATGAAAGTCCACGAGGACGACGTGTTCGTTGCCATCAGCTTCCCGCGATATACCACCGGTATCGTCAACGCAACCGAGTACGCATCCAAAACCGGCGCAAAGGTCATCGCCATCACCGACAGCATGTCCTCGCCCATCGTTCCGCATGCGGACGTTGCACTCATTGCCAAGAGCGAGATGGTGTCCTTCGTCGATTCCCTCGTCGCTCCCATGAGCATCATCAACGCCATGATCGCGTACATCGGCAAGAAAAAACATGAAGAAGTGACCCAGACCCTCGGACGTCTCGAGCAGGTCTGGAAGGAATACAATGTTTACACAAGCGCGGCTGTGACCGGTCCCGCTGACGCTGACGGAGATAACCATGGAAATGAATGAATACGGTAAGCGCGTCGCCGTCATCGGATGCGGTGCTGCCGGAATGATGGCTGCTGTCACGGCTGCGGAATCCGGTGCATCTGTGACCGTGTACGAGCGCAATCCCTTCGCCGGGAAGAAGCTCCGCATCACGGGAAAGGGCCGCTGCAACGTCACCAACAACTGCACACCGCAGGAGGTCATGGAGGCAGTCTCCGGCAATCCGAAATTCCTGTACGGGGTTCTGAACCGGTTCACTCCCGCCGACACCATGGCGTGGTTTGAGAATGCGGGTGTCCCCCTGAAGACGGAGCGCGGACGGCGTGTGTTCCCTGTCTCGGACAAGGCGGCGGATATCCAGAATGCGATGGTAAAACGCATGCGCGAGTCCGGCGTGAACGTGAAATACAATGTGCGGGTCTCGTCCGTGGAGGAATGCGCCGACGGCATCCGCGTGAACTATGAAAATACCTCGGAGATCTACGACGCCGTGATTCTCGCAACCGGCGGCATCTCCTATCCCACAACCGGCTCGACCGGGGACGGACATAAAATGCTCGCAAAGCTCGGCGTGAAGATCACTCAGCTCAAACCCTCGCTCGTTCCCGTTGTGACGGAGGAGAACCTGTACGATCTGTCCGGGCTGACGCTGAAAAACGTACGGCTGACGGTGACGCACGACGGAAATGCCGTCTACACCGAGCAGGGCGAGATGCTGCTGACCCATTTCGGCGTATCGGGTCCCCTTGTGCTGACGGCGTCCGCGAACATGCAGAAATATCCCGTGGACAGCTACCGGATGGCGATTGACTTCAAGCCCGCGCTGAGCGAAGAAGAGCTTGACAGGCGGCTTCTCTCGGATTTCGCGAAATATTCCGCAAGGGATTTCGTCAATTCCCTCGGCGACCTTCTGCCCGTGAAGCTGATTCCCTACGTTGTGCGGCAGTGCGGGATCGATCCTCACAAAAAGACCGGGGAAATCACCCGGGAAGAACGCCGTGCGCTGCTTGAAACCCTCAAGGGATATCCGCTGACCCCGAAATCCTTCCGCCCGATTGACGAAGCGATCATCACCTCCGGCGGCGTGGAAATCAAGGAAATCAATCCGAAAACGATGGAACTGAAAAATCATCCCGGCATTTTCGTCTGCGGCGAGCTGATCGACGTGGATGCCTACACCGGCGGGTACAATCTCCAGCTTGCGTTCTCCACTGCCGTCGCGGCGGGAAAAAGCGCGGGCGAGTGGTGACTAAAATCCGGTGCGCCGGGTGAATGATACGATGAATACGATTCAAAGGAGCAAAGCTATGACTTTCAATAAACTCCGCGTTGCCTTGGACGGTCCCAGCGGTGCGGGCAAATCCACCATTGCAAAGGCGGTTGCGGCAAAGACCGGACTGATCTATGTTGACACCGGCGCGCTGTACCGTACCGTCGGCTTATACATGGCGGAAAACGGAATCGCCAAAGAGGACGAAGCGGGCATTATCGCGGCTCTGCCGAAGGTTGATGTGGATCTGACCTACGAAAACGGCGTGCAGTGCGTGAAGCTGAACGACGCCGCGGTCGGTGACAGAATCCGCACGGAAACCGCATCGGCATATGCGTCGGCGGTGTCGAAGATTCCCGAGGTGCGCGCGTTCCTGCTCGATATGCAGAAGAAAATCGCATCCCGCGGCGGGGTCATCATGGACGGACGCGACATCGGCACGGTCATCATCCCGGACGCGGAGGTGAAAATCTTCATGACCGCAACCGCAGAAGAACGTGCACGGAGACGCTATAAGGAACAGATTGAAAAGGGACTGGATGTCACCTTCGATGAGGTGCTTGAGAACATCATCGCGCGCGACAAACAGGACAGCGAGAGAGAAGCCGCACCCTTGAAGAAAGCCGACGACGCCATCGAGTTCGTCAACGACGGCTATGACATCGGGCAGTCCGCGGATTATATTATTGCTATTATGAAGAAAACCGCTGAAAAAACGGCGGCGGGGAATTGACATGACATTCTACGAAGGAATCTACAAGGTCTTCAGACCCATCGTGGCGGCAGTGTACCGGATTCACCCGGTCGGAACCGAAAACATCCCGCGCGGCGGCTGTATTCTCGCGTCCAACCACACAGGTTTTGCGGATGTGCTGGTGATCTCCGCGGCGTCCGACCGTCAGGTGCGCTACATGGCGAAGAAGGAGCTGTTCAAAATCCCGCTTCTCGCACCGCTCATCAGGGCACTGGGCGCATATCCCGTTGACAGAGGCGGTGGAGACGTCGGAAGCATCAAGAAAACCATCGCGCTGGTGGAGGAAGGCGAGCTCGTCGGCATCTTCCCGCAGGGTCACCGTCACTCCGGTGTGGATCCGCGCGGCACGGAGATCAAGCACGGCGTCGGCATGGTTGCCTATCACACAAAGGCGTGCGTTCTCCCGGTCTTCATCGACAATAAAAAGATGCACACCGCGATGTTCCGCAAAAATACCGTTACTTTCGGCAAGCCGATTTCGTTTGAGGAGCTGGCATTCACCGAGGGCGGCAAAAAGGAATACATGAACGCGTCCCGGATCATTTTCGATAAAGTCTGCGAGATCAAGTACGGTCCCTCGCTGGCGGCGGCAGAAGAACCCCTGAAGCTGACTCAGCCGGCGGAAAAGGAGGACGCATGAGCATCCGGATCGCCGAGCACGCAGGTTTCTGTTTCGGTGTGAAGCGTGCCACCGGGGAGCTCGAGAGGGAACTTGACCGTGCGGCAGCGGATCCCGGTGAAAAGGGACGTCGTGTCTGCACCCTCGGGAGAATCATCCACAACGACAATTATATCAGCACCATCAAATCCCGCGGCGTCGAGGAAATCTCGCGTGAGGATATCCCGGCGATTGTGGAAGAAGCGGACGGCGGCGCGAAAATCACCGTTGTCATCCGTGCGCACGGCGAGCTGAAGGAGATTGTCGATACCCTCACGGCATGCGCACAGCGGAATCCGGCGTTCCGGCTCCTTGACTGTACATGTCCGTATGTGAGCCGGGTACGCAGAATCGCCGAGGACTTTTCGCGGGAGCATCCGGGGGACGAAGGGCTTTTTCTTCTCTCCGGCAACGCGAAGCACCCCGAGGT
>JAFTPW010000364.1:0-2725 GCA_017463075.1 Clostridia bacterium | reverse complement strand
TCAAAGGAAGGCACCCTCGGCGTCGAAGGCATCCCGAACGAGATTCTGACGAAAATCTTCGAGGATTTCGTGAAAGCACATCCCGAATGCTCCGCTGTCGGAGAAACCGCACCCGATGCCGTGCCGAAAACGCTGTTCACGAAGGCGAAAATGTACGAGCTCCGCCTCACCGGTACCCCTGACGCCGCCGAAAACCGGAAAAAACTCTGCGCCGCCCTCTCCCTCCCCGACGATATCACCCCGAACGCGCTGTGCGAAGCCGTAAATATGATTTCGTCCGCGGAAGAAGCGGAGCGGATCATGAGAAATGCAGAATGAAATGAATGAAGTTCCGTTTGCGATCCCGCAGGCGGAATTTTTTTGCGCAGGTTACGCCTCATCCACCACGCGATTTTCTTGGGAAAATCACGCGGTCCCCCTTCCCCGGCTGCGTTTGTGCAGTTGAAACTTGAAGAGATTGCACGGGGAAGGCTTGTTAAGGGTGGTGTCCCGGAGCATCGCCATGAGTGAATCATAGTTTGCGCCGCAGGCTGAGATTTACCCGTACAACCCAGTGACACATCCGCGAATGTCAGAGCTACATGCGATTTCGTCTCGCCGCCGCAGGCTGAGCTTACCGAGGAAAATGAGTGTCACGTACCCTAAAGAAAGATCGCTCAACCTCAAAGCTGCACGGGTATGAATCCCTCGCCCGGCGGAGCCTTGGGTCCAGGCACTCCTGGCAGCCGAATCGAGAGCCCGGCTGCGGAGGGTTCTCGCGCCCGCCGCGCAGGCGTTACAAATAAAATTCGAAAAGCGGAGCTTTTCTACATCAGATTCCTAACGCTTTAGGCAAAATCAAAGAATATTAATTAATATTGAAAGTTTCATAAAGCTTTCTCCAAAGCTCTTGCCAAGAGCGCCCCTCCTGTGCTATAATGATATCTGTATATCTATCCCCAGAAAAGGAATCAACTCCATGAATCAGAAAACTCCGGATCCCCGCAGATGCGGTATCGTCGGCGGGCAGGCTGTGCTGGAAGGCGTCATGATGAAGTCCGGCAAGCGCTGCTCCCTCGCGGTACGGATGCCCGACGGATCCATCAAACTCGATAACTCCTCCTTCGTCTCCCTCCGCCAGAGAAATCAGCTCTGCAATCTCCCCATCATCCGCGGATGCGTCTCCTTCGTGGAACAGCTCATCCTGTCCATGAATATGCTTACCAAATCCGCCGATATGCAGGGGCTCGATGACGGCGAACCTGAAACCAAATTCGAAAAATGGCTCCTTGAGAAGTTCGGCGATAAGCTCATGAACGTCGTCACCGGCATCGGTATGGTGCTCGGACTCGCGCTCGGCATGGGTCTCTTCCTCGTTCTGCCCACCGCGGTCGGTTCCTTCGCAGACTGGCTCTCCGGCGGCAGAATCGGCGGGATCCCCGTGCTCCGTTCCCTCATCGAAGGCGTCATCCGTATCGGCATCTTCGTCGCATACGTCGCACTCACCGCTCTCATGCCCGATATCAAACGCACCTACGAATACCACGGCGCCGAGCATAAATCCGTTGCCTGCTTTGAAGCCGGACTCGAGCTCACTCCCGAAAATGCACGAAAATGCAGCCGTCTCCATCCCAGATGCGGCACCAGCTTCATTTTCGTCATGCTCATCCTCTCCATTATCATCAATTCCGTCATCACCCTTGACGACGTTCTCTTCCGTTCCGCAAGCAAGATTCTCACCCTGCCCCTCATCGTCGGACTCGGCTTTGAGTTCATCCGCTATGCGGGCAGACACGATAACCTCCTCACGAAAATACTCTCCGCTCCCGGTCTGTGGATGCAGAGAATCACCACAAGAGAACCCGATGACAGCCAGCTTGAAGTCGCTCTCGCCGCGCTCAGAAACGCCATTCCCACCGAATGCGGCGGCGTCGTCCAGCGTTCCGGTGTGCTGAAAGAGGACGGACGGACCGAATTTGACCCGAACGAACCCGAAAAGGATGGCGAGCTGGTCGAATCCGAACTTCCGCCGCTGAAAAAGAAGAAATGACCCTTTCCCAGATTGCAGAAATCCTCGGTGACGCCGGAATCCCGGACGCGAAATTCGAAGCCGGACTCCTTGTCAGCCATTTCACCGGGACATCCCGCGCGAAAATGCTCGCCGATCCGGACGCGGACTATACGGGTGAAGCTCTCACCGACGCCGTGAACCGCAGAGCCGGACGGTATCCGCTCCAGTATATCCTCGGCGAATGGGAGTTCATGGGGCTCACCTTCACGGTCAACGAAAACTGCCTCATCCCGCGTCCCGATACCGAATGCGTAACGGAAGCCGCCATCCGACTGTGCCCGAACGGCGGTCGTGTCCTTGATCTGTGCACCGGATCGGGATGCATCGCGGCGTCACTGCTGCACTATACGAAAAATTCGTCCGGATATGCCGTTGAGCTGTGCCATGATACCGCTGATCTTGCCCGGAAGAATCTCCGTGACCTCGGACTTGACTCCCGGTGCGAAGTCATCACAGGCGACGCGTCGGAAGACCTCTTCCCGGAGGACGAGACGTTCGATATCATCATCTCCAATCCGCCGTATATCTCCCGGGAAGAGATGCTTACCCTCATGCCGGAGGTAAAGCAGGAGCCGGAGCTTGCGCTCTTTGGCGGCGAGGACGGGCTCGACTTTTACAGACGTATTACGCGCGAAGCGCCTGCATATCTTGCGGAGGGCGGCGTGCTGCTCTTTG
>JAFTPW010000363.1:0-3254 GCA_017463075.1 Clostridia bacterium | reverse complement strand
AGCTCATGCGGAAACAGCTGTACAGCCTGCTGAAGCCCTGTGCGAAAAATCCGAAAGCCGCCGCCATTCTGGGGAACGACTACGTGACCAATGAAAATTCCGAACTGGTGAAGCTGATCCGGGACGCGGGATATACCCTGTACGAGATCCAGAACTGCAAAACATACGAAGAATACCAGAAAATCGCGGAAGCGTCGGTGTACATCACCACCTATCCGTCCGCAAAAGCCGGCGGGGATGCCCTTGCCGAACGTCTCGGCGGGACGCACATCCACCTGCCGTACTCCCTCGATTTTGACGAGATTGACGAAAACCTCGCAAAGCTCGCACAAGTGCTCGGCGTCAACACTCCCGATACCGCCGGACTGCGCGAATCCTGCACCGCCGCACTGAAAGCTGCACGGGAGACGATCACGGAGAACATCACAATCGACTACACCGTATGCCCCCGTCCGATGGGGATGGCACGGCTTCTCGCGGAACACGGTTTTGCCGTCACGCGGGTCTACGCCGACAGCTTCACGGGATTCGACAAACCGGACTTTAATATAATGAAGGAAAAATTTCCCGATCTGCTCCTCTCGCCCACCGTGCACGCGTCGATGCGGTTCCACAAATCGGAGGAAAACGTCCTCGCCGTCGGTCAGAAAGCCGCGTATTTCAGCGGAACCGAGCATTTCGTGAACATCGTCGAGGGCGGCGGTCACTGGGGATACGAGGCTGTTCTCGCGCTCTGTGACGACATGACCAACGCTCACAACCACACAAAACCGATGCGCGAGCTGATCGCGGTGAAAGGAATGGGGTGCTCCTGCGTATGAAACAGACTTCCGGAATTCTTTCAACCTACTCCGCCGACGTGTTCGGGGTTTGCTCTGCCCTCTTTGAGCTCGGCGGCATGACCGTGATGCACGACGCGTCCGGATGCAATTCGACCTACACGACACACGACGAGCCCCGCTGGATGGACATGGATTCGATGGTGTACATCTCCGCGCTCTCGGAAATGGAAGCGATCATGGGCGACGACTCCAAGCTGATTTCGGACATCGTCACCGCCGCAGAGGAGCTTCATCCGAAATTCATCACCATCGCCGGAACGCCCATCCCCGCCATGACCGGGTTTGACTACGAAGCATGCGCCGCCATGATCGAAGCGCAGACGGGCATTCCCGCGCTCGGCATCGCGACAACCGGCATGAACTCCTACATCCACGGCGCGTCGATGGCGTATCTCGCATTCGCGAAGCGCTTCGTGTGCCGGAATGCGCCCAAAACCGCGTCCCCGTCCGTGAATATTCTCGGCATGACCCCGCTCGATTTTTCCGTCACCGGGGAATCCGACGCCGTCGTACGGTTCTGCCGCAATGCGGGATTTGCCGTCAACGCCAACTTCTCGATGGGATGCACGTTTGACGAGCTTGTCAATTCCGCCGCGGCGCATGTGAATCTTGTGGTGTCTTCCGCCGGACTCGCACTTGCACAGTGGATGGAGGAAGAGCTCGGCATCCCGTACGTCATCGGCACTCCCGTCGCGGGCGCGTATGCCGGAATCCTCGCCGATGCTCTCCGTGACGCATGCGATACGAAACAATCCCGACTCTGCGCCCGTCACACCGGTGAATCCGGCGATATCGTCATCATCGGAGAAAACGTCCGCTCTGCCGCACTTGCCGAAGCCCTGACGGAGCTGACCGGACGCAGATGCCGCGTAGTCTCCTCCGTTTCGGAAACACCGCTCCGCGAAGGCGACGTTTACGCTCCGTGGGAGGACGACGTCACCGAGGCGGTACAGAACGCCGGAGTTGTCATCGCCGATCCCCTGTTCCGTCCCGTTGTCCCGGCAAATGCGGCGTTCATTCCCAGTCCCCACGAAGCCTGCTCCGGCAGAATCTGGCGGGACGACATCATCAACCCTGCCGATTCCATCGAAACCATCCTTGCCCAACTTTAAACTTTAACATATAAGGAGAACCTGACATGAAAAAGTTCACAAAAATCCTCGCACTCATTCTCGCACTCTGCACAATGCTCCCGCTGACCGGATGCGGCGTCACTCCCGTTCAGGACGGCACGCGCACCATCACCGACCACGCAGGCAACGAAGTCCGGATCCCGGATGAAATCGATTCCATCGTGTGCACCGACCTGCTTCCCCTGCCGTCCGTGCTGACCGTGTTCTTCGACTCCGCCGACAAGATCAAGGGTATCGCGCCCAACTCCATGACTGCGGCGAAAAACGGTCTGCTGGGTGAAATCTATCCCGAAATCCTCAATGCCGAAACCGGATTCATGTCCGGCTCGTCCGTGAACGTGGAAGAGCTCATGAAGCTCGAACCCGACGTGGTCTTTTACAGCGCATCCAATCCTGATCTCGGCACCGTGCTCACTTCGGCAGGCTTCAACGCCGTTGCGCTGTCCGTGAACAAGTGGCAGTACACCGCCATCGAGACGCTGAACAACTGGATTTCCCTGCTCTCCCAGATCTTCCCGGACAACGACAAGACTGAAATCGTGGCAAAATACTCCGAGGAAACCTACAACCTCGTGCAGGAACGGGTGAAAGACCTCGCCGATTCCGAGCGTCAGCGCGCGTTCTTCCTCTTCAAGTATGACGAAACCATGCTCCAGACCTCCGGCTCCAGCTTCTTCGGACACTGGTGGGCTGAGGCAATCGGTGCGGTGAACGTTGCGGCTGAGCTGACCTCGGACAACGCCGTCGCCGTGAACATGGAACAGGTCTACGCATGGAACCCGTCCCTCATTTTCATCACCAACTTCACTTCCGCAATGCCGGATGATCTCAAAAACAACGCCATCGGCAGCGACAACTGGAACGCCGTGGACGCCGTTATCGACGGAAACGTACACAAGATGCCCCTCGGCATGTACCGCAGCTATACGCCCGGAGTTGACACGCCGATCACGCTCCTGTGGCTCGCGAAAGCGGCTTATCCCGAACTGTTCGCGGATATCGACATCACGGCAAAGACCGTGGAATATTATGAAGAAGTTTTCGGAGTCAAGCTGACCGAAGCGCAGGCGGCGTCCATTTTCGCACCGTCCGCTGATGCAGGCAAGGGCTTCGCAAAATAAGGAGGATTTATGTCACTGAACAACACACCCTCGGGGGAACGCATACACATCGGCTTCTTCGGCATGCGCAACGCCGGTAAATCGAGCGTCGTCAATGCCGTGACGGGGCAGGAATTGTCCGTTGTCTCCGACGTCAAGGGCACAACGACGGACCCCGT
>JAFTPW010000362.1:0-3120 GCA_017463075.1 Clostridia bacterium | reverse complement strand
TACACTTCCGGAATTTGCCTCTTACCTCTCCTTCACGGGAGATCTGGTCACGGTGAACAACGACAGAAAAGACCTGTCCGGCATGGATGCGGCTCTCGTGCTCGGCGGCGACGGCTCCATCATCGAAGCGTCACACATGCTGCTCGGCGAAAACATCCCCATCCTCGGCATCAATTTCGGACATGTCGGCTTCCTCGCAGAAATCGAAATGAGTGAAATGCATCTGCTTGACGCTCTGATCGACGGCAGCTACGGGATCGACGAGCGCATGATGCTTGATGCGGCTGTGACCGACGCCGGCGGACGAGTGCGCGGTACGTTTACCGTTCTCAACGACGTGGTGCTGACCAACGGTCCCGTTGCGCGTCTGATTAAATTCGACGTGTACTGCGACGATGTGAAGGTCGAAACCTGCCGCGCAGACGGTATGATCGCATCCACACCCACGGGCTCCACGGCGTATTCGCTCTCGGCGGGCGGTCCCGTGCTGTATCCGTCCCTCGAGGGCATCTGCCTCACGCCGATCTGTCCGCACACCCTCAACTCCCGCCCCATTATTTTCCACGGCGCCTCCGTGATCCGGCTGACGAATTTCTCGACCAACAACGCCGCGGTCTACCTCAACGCAGACGGACGGGACGACATCCGGATTGAAGAGGGTGACACCGTCGATATCCGGCGCTCGCCGTACAGAACACGTCTCATCCGCATCAAGAAGGGCGGATTCCTCGGTGCGCTCCACACCAAACTCTCCGAGAAATAACGGAAAACCTGACCCTGAACTCTATTTTGTCAATACAAGCACGAAAGGATTGCCATGAAGATCAAGCGACACAACAAGATTCTTGAGATCATCGAGAATTACAACATCGAAACCCAGGAAGAGCTCATCGCAAAGCTGAAGCTGGCAGGCTTCGATGTGACCCAGGCAACCGTATCCCGCGACATCCGCGAGCTCAAGCTGCTCAAGCAGATGTCCGATATGGGAACCTACAAGTACGTCGTACCGAAGAACAACCACAGCGAAAACCAGCATGTTTACAGCCGAGCGCTGGCAAGCTCCATCAAGAGCGTGGATTCTTCCATGAACGATATCGTCATCAAGACCTATCCGGGTATGGCACAGGCAGTCGCGGCAGGGGTTGACTCCCTCCACGAAACGGATATTCTCGGATGCGTTGCAGGGGATGACTGCATCATCATCGTCACCCGCGACACCGAATCCGCCGTTTCCATCGCGCACCGCATTACCAAGCTCATCAATTCCTGACAGAACCCATGCTCTGGAACCTGTATATAGAAAACATCGCCGTCGCGAAACAGCTGGAAATCCCGTTCCGTGAGGGCTTCACCGTCATCACCGGACAGACGGGCGCGGGCAAGTCCATCATCATCGACAGCCTGCTTCTGCTCTGCGGCGCGAAGAACGGACGGGAGCTGATCCGGAGCGGAGAAGAGAGAGCCGTGGTGTCCGCCATCTTCGGATGCACGGAACAGGCGGCATGCCGTCTCAGTCAGCTCGGATATCCGCCGGACGAAAACGGGGAGCTGGAAGTCAGCCGCACGATCAACGCCGACGGACGCTCCACAGCGAAAATCGGTCGGAAAACGGTGCCCATCTCCGCGCTCAAAGAGGTTTCCGCCGTCCTGCTCGGCATCCAGACCCAGAGCGAGCGCAGTGCGTTTGCCGACAAAGCGACCTATCCCGCGCTTCTTGACGCCTTTGCCGATACGGACGCGGAGCTTATGGAATACGGCGGGGCTTACGAAAAGCTGACCGATGTGCGTTCCCAGCTTGCGGAGCTGAAAAAGGCGATGAACGAGCGGGAAATGATGCTGGACATCCTCCGGTATCAGAAAAAAGAGATCGACGCGGCAAAATTCACCGCTGACGACGAGGAAGAACGGCTGATCCGCCTGCGGACGAAGCTGAAATCCATCGAGCGCGTGGCGAAATATTCCGCAGTCGTCACAAAATCCCTCGCGCACAGTGAAAAGGGAGTCACCGCGGCATACCTGATCGAGCGCGCTGAAAACGCCCTGTCCCAGCTGACCGACGTGGTCGAAGGGGCGGACGAAATGGTGGCAAAGCTGACGGAATACCGCTACGAGCTGATCGACATTGCGGAACGCGTCAGTGATGCCCTCGGCGACGACATGGACAACCCGGCAGAGAAGCTGACGCAGGTCGAATCCCGCCTGTCCGTGATCGAGCGGCTCGAGAAGAAATACGGCGCGACCATCCCCGAAATCAAGGCAAAGCGTACGGAAATCGCAAAACGCATCGCGGATCTGGAGGAAGGCGACATCCGCCTGACCGAACTTCAGCTTGAGGAGCAGAAGTGCATCGAACATGCGGCAGAACTGGCGAAAAAGCTCAGCGAAAAACGTCAGTCGGCGGCAGTCAGGCTGTCCGAGGAGATCATCACATCCCTCCGATTCCTTGATATGCCGAAGGTACGGTTCCGCATTTCCGTCACTCCCATGCACGACGCGAGCGGCGGTTATGTCTTCCGTCACGACGGTTTCGACGACGTGGATTTCCTCATTTCCGTCAACACCGGCGAGGATATGCAGTCCCTCGGGCGCGTCTCCTCCGGCGGTGAGCTGTCGAGAATCACGCTTGCCGTCAAAACCGCGCTGGCAGGGAAGAACGACTCCGGTACGCTCATTTTCGACGAAATCGACGCAGGCGTATCAGGCGGAACTTCCGAGAGAATCGGCATCATGCTCGATAAGCTGGCAGAAAACGCGCAGGTCATCTCCGTCACCCATTCTCCGCAGATTGCGTCCATTGCGGCGTGCCATCTGCTGATTCAGAAAAAGGAGACGGACGGCAGAACCGAAAGCTCCGTTCACGAAATCACCGGGGACGAGCGCACAGCGGAAATCGCCCGCATCATCGGCGGCATCAATGTCACGGAAAAACAGATTGCCGCGGCACGGGAAATGCTGACGAAAAACGCATAGACTCAGAAAATAATATCCAATATTATTATATAATCAACTTACAATCCCACCGGAGCAATACAAAAATGACTATTTTTGACGAACTCAAAGCGCGCGGTCTGATCGCGCAGATGACTGACGAAGAACAGATCAAGGATCTTATCAATAACG
>JAFTPW010000361.1:0-9652 GCA_017463075.1 Clostridia bacterium | reverse complement strand
GTTTCCCGCGTCCCTGTCCTCGTAGAGCCGCATCGACAGCAGACCGCCGACGGGTGACAGATTCCCCATGGACGTCTCGCCGCGCATGTCGTAGATTTTCACCTCGGGAAGCTGTGCGTTTCCGTAGCGTTCCTTCAGCTCGATGAGGGTATAGCCCCCTGTTTTGGCTTTGTAATAGCTCGTCACGGACGGCGTTGCGGAGGAAAGCACCATGACGGCGTTGTGATCCGCGCACCGTTTTCTTGCGATATCGTGGGCGTGGTACTTGGGATCGGTGTCCGATTTGTAGGTATATTCGTGCTCCTCGTCGATGACGATCATGCCGAGGTTCTCGAAGGGAGCGAAAATTGCCGATCTGGTGCCGATGACGACCTTGACCTGACCGTCCCGCACCCGTCTCCACGCGTCGTATTTTTCCCCTGCGGAAATTGCCGAATGAATGACCGCGATCTCGTCGCCGTAGCGGTTCATGAAGATGCCCACGGTCTGCGGAGTGAGCGCGATTTCGGGTACAAGCATAATCACGCCGCGTCCGTCCTCGAGCACACGGTCGATTGCCGCCATGATGACGTTGGTTTTGCCCGATCCCGTGACGCCGTGAAGAAGCGCACCGGCGGGCTTACCGCTTTCATACAGTCCGACGATGGCATCCCTTGCCCTATGCTGTTCCGGAGACAGGGTGGGTTTCTCCGTCTTTCCGGATGTGACGGCGGCGGTATCGAAGGAGTCCCTTGTGAAATGGTTGCGGTATTCCTCCTCCAGCTGGACGGTAATCAGCCCCTTTTTCTCAAGGGTTGCGGCTGAGGTACGTCCGCTTTGCAGGGGAATCCCGAGCTTCTCATACAGCACCGCGTCAACGGAGTCGCCTTCGCGGAACACGGCTTCGAGAATTTTCTTCTGATTCGCGCCGGACAGCTTTGCCATCACGGCATCGAAATACCCGTCATCCAGCTTCGACTCGAGCATCAGGGACTCGCTCGGCGAAAGAATCCTGCGGTATTTCACAGCGGACGCGTTCTTGAGTTCCGTGCACCGTTCGATCAGCCCGTACTTCACAAGATCCGCAAACACGGCGGTGAGGTTGAAATCGACCTCATTCTGGAGGGTCTGACGGGAGAATCTGCCTTTTTTCTGCGCCAGCATATAAACACGCTGACCGCGTTCGCCGATTTTGGACAGCGCCGTCTTCATGGGAATCTCAGACGTACGTTCCTCCTCGGTCAGGACGCGGTAGTATGTGATGATCTTTGACATGGCGGCAGAAGGCAGAACTGCGCGGACAGCCTCGCCGTAGGTGCAAAGGGTATATTCTTTTAAAAACCGGCACAGCTCGAGAAGATCCGCGGACAGCACGGGGCCATCCCCGAAGACCTGTGTGACGGGCTTGCACTCGGTTTCCGGCATCTGTGTCGGATAGGCAGTCACCACGCCGGTCATGCGCCGGTTGGACTTGCCGAAGGGCACTTCCACAATGACGCCGGGCTCGACGGAATTGGCAAGGGAGGCGGGAATGAGATAGCTGTACGGCCGGTCCGCCGGGTATGGGATATCAATGATATGGATGCTTGCGGTTTTGTTCGTCGTATTCGCCATTCTTCCGCCCTCCTTTCACCGGGATTTTTTCAGAAATTATTCAGCCTTTTTTGCAGTGGTGTTTGCGTCGAGGCTGTAGTTGTCGATCTTGTCTCTTGCGGCAGCAGCAGCTTCAGCGTCAACAGCGCATTCTTCTCTCTTTTCGCCGAGGACGGTTTCTTCACCTTCGGTGTCGATGAGTCTGAATTCGGCGTTATGGAGGCCGGAGATTGCAGTCTTGACAGCCTTGTCATCGCGGTATTCCTTCTTGATGAGGCTTGCAATATTGGTCTTCTTATCGGACTCCTTATTGAGCGCGAGCTTTTCCGCGTATTCTCTCTGCTTTACGTATTCCTCGGTGATGATTCTTGCAGCCTTTGCAGTCGCGACAACGAGGGTATAGCGGTTGATCTGGTTGTTGTTGGTAAGTTCACTGATGGAAGGATAAATCATTTTCTTCTCTGGCCTTTCTTTTAGTCTGTATGTTGATATGGATATGTGAATGTTATATGGATTCTGTATGTAGTTTATTCCCCGAAATATTAGCGGATATACTTCATCATGCGGTAGTTATTGCGGTGTTCTGCCATAATGATGGCGAGGATTTCCTCAGCGCATTCGCGTACCTTGCCGGTTTCGTTGACGACGATATAGTCGTAATTGACGGCTTCTTTGATTTCGGCTTTTGCGCGGTCAAGGCGAGCCTGAATGACCTCTTCGGTTTCGGTGCCGCGTCCGCGGAGACGTCTTTCCTGTTCCTCAGCGGAAGGAGCGATGAGCATGATCGCTGCACATTCGTCGCCCATGAGACGCTTGATCTGACCGCCGCCGTCGACTTCGATTTCAAGAATGAGGTCCCTGCCTTCACCGGTGATGCGGCGGGCTTCGGCTTTCAGAGTGCCGTAGTAGTTGCCGTTATACTGGGTATATTCGAGCACTTCGCCCTCTTCGATGAGCTTTTCAAACTCCTCGCGGGTCTTGTAGTAGTAGTTGACGCCTTCGGTTTCGCCTTCTCTGGGCTGACGCGTGGTCGCGGATACGGATACGCCCGCATTCGGGTACAGCTTCCGCAGTTCTTCCACCACGGTGCCCTTGCCGCTGCCGGACGGTCCGGAAATCACGAGGATCACGCCTCTCGTCTCATTGTTCATTTTCTTCCTCCGATTCAACTGCGCCTCCTGCAAGACGCTGTGAAATAGTCTCGTTCTGGATCGCCGACAGAATGACATGGTCCGAATCCATGATGACAATGCATCTGGTCTTCCGGCCGCATGTGCAGTCAATCGCACGTCCGCTGTCCCTGGCATCCTGTACCAGTCTCTTCGCCGGCGCGGACTCCGAAGCAATCACTGCCACCACCCGCTCGGCGTTAATCATATTATTGAATCCTACGTTTACGAATTTCATCGGGATTTTGTCTTTCTGTTGTTTGTGATAAAAGGGGAACAGAGTTTGTTTACAAACTCGCAGATTTCACCACCGGTGAATATCTCAAGGTCGCTTTTGAAAAAGCTCCGCAAAACTTTTATACTGACGAGGTGCAGTGGTCTACGGGAAGTTAGTTGATATGAGTTCGTCAGCTTCGAGGGGAATGTTTGACTATGTTTTGCTTTGATTCTCTATTCAGCGGTCTACGGGTACAATTGCGGACTGCACTTCAGGGGGCGATGCCATTTTGTAGTTTCAGACCCTTAGAAGATCGTTATCGAGCTCACAGGGACCACCGAGACCCTGTTCGCCGTAGCCATGACGCGATTGCGGGATTTGGTTACCTGAATTGTATGGCATCCGGGCTCACGCGCGCCGGGGAGGATACCATCAAATCCCGTAGGGGCGATTCACGAATCGGCCGTTATAAATTCACGATAACCTCTGCCCGCTGTCAGCATCACTCAATATTCTGGATCTGTTCTCTGATCTTTTCCAGCTCCGTCTTCATGTCGACGACGAGGTGTGCGATCTGGGCATTGCCGGCTTTCGAGCCGATGGTATTGATTTCGCGGTTGATTTCCTGTACGAGGAAGTCGAGCTTACGGCCTGCGGCTTCGTCGGAGTTCACGATTTCGTTCAGCGCGCCGAAGTGGGAATCGAGACGGACGAGTTCTTCGTCAATCGCCGCCTTGTCCGCGAAGATTGCGGCTTCGGTCAGGATGCGCTGTTCGGTGGTTTCGACGTCAAAGTCCTTGAGAAGCTGCCTGATGCGTTTTTCGAGCTTTTCCGGGTATCCGGCGATATCGCTCTCGGACAGTTCCTTGACTTTTGCGGCAGATGCCTTGATGCCGTCGGCTTTTTTGAGGACGTCGCGGCACAGGTTTTCGCCTTCGCGCTGGCGCATCTTATTGTATCCGTCCACGGCTTCTGCGAGAACGGTTCTGATCTGTTCCCAGTCGTGTTCGAGATCGTCCTCGGGCTTGCGGGTCGTGAAGAGGTCGTGATTTTCAGCCACGGTCATGACGGAAATGTCGTCCTTCAGACCGAAGGTATCGCGGAGCGCTTCCAGTGCCGTGATGTACGACTTTGCCGCCTCCGTATCGAGCATGACTTCCACGCCGCGCTGCTTGATAACGTCTACGCCGATGTAAACCTCAACCTTGCCGCGGGTGATGCCGGCTTCGGACAGATACGCCTTGACCTTTTCTTCGAGATAGCCGTACATGCGGCTGATCTTCACCGTGCAGTCGAGATAGCGGGAATTGACGCTTTTGATCTCTGCCGTGATATCCATTGTTTCATCCGGGGACATTCTCCGTGCCCGACCGAATGCAGTCATACTTTTCAGCATTGGGTAATCTCCGTTGTTATAATTATAAGGAAAACTTCTGCGCTGAGCATGCATTCTGCGCATAGTCCCGGTATTTTAATCCTACTTATATATTATATATAAAAAAAGCTCCATTGTCAACGAAATGAAGCCATTTTTATAGAAGCCTACGGTATTATCTTATTTCAGCCCCAGCTTTTTGCGCAGTTTGACGAGGTACACCGTGATGCACGCGGTCAGCGCCATGTCGAAGAGCACAAAGAAGAGCGTACCCGCCAGAACCGTGCCCGCAGTCAGCGCGTAATACTCGTCTCCGAGCAGGAAAACCTTCTGTCCGAGCACGATGCAGATGAGGAGCATGGTGTCGAGAAAGGAGATTTTCAGCGGCCATGCCATCAGCTGCGGCAGACGTTCAAACGCGAGCTTGACCATCGGATACACCGCCGAAAAAATGATGTATTCGATCGCGTACAGCTTGTTCGGCAGGAAAATCAGCGCAAGCACACCCGTCACCGCGGCGTAAATCCACGTCATTTTCACGCCTGCCTCCACGACCAGAAGCATCGTCATCAAGGCACAGACGCACAGCACGGACAAATCCAGCACCGTCATCCCGCCGATCAGCAGGAAAACCACCGCCAGAGCCGCAAAAATCCCGCATAAAGTGATCTGTTTGGTTAAATTTTTGTTCTTCATAAGCCAGTCAATTTCTGTCAGTCCAAGGCGCACTTATGGGAGCCAACCACAGATACAACCCGCACCGATATTTATTCTTTATTCTTTCTTCTCTGTTCATTCAGGCACAGCCGCCTCAGCAGCATCCGATCAGATCGCCGCCGCAGCATTCACAGCAGCCGTCACAGCAGATCAGCGTCGAGCAGGTGCCGCAGCAGTCGCAGTCGTTCGAGACCGTGGAGGTGCGATAGGTCTGACCGAAGTTTGACGAACGTGCGCGCATGCGGTTTCTGGCTTCCTTGTATTCCAGATTCGCCGGATCCAGGTAGCACGCCACCTCAATGTAGCGCATCGCGTCGTAGTAGAAGCCGCGCTGGGTCAGGAGGCATCCCTTCAGGTAGTTCCATTCCGCACCGCGATCCCCGGCAGGCGTCGAGTCGATAATCAGCTCCGCGTCGGAGTAGCGTCCTTCGGAAATCAGCTTCCGCACCTGATAGAACGACGTCGTCCCGGAGGAGGTGTAGGTGTGGTATGTGCCGGCTGTGCCAGACTGCGAGGTACCGCCGCCGCTCCGCTCCTTCTGAATCTGGTCGTACGCCGCGTTGATCTCCTTCATTTTTTCTTCCGCGCCCGCAGCCTGTGCCGCAGAACCTGCGAAATTGTCCGGGTGATACTTCCGCGCCAGTGTCCGGTATGCCTTTTTTACTTCGTCACCCGTCGCCGTGCGGGGTATTCCCAGTATCTGATATGGGTCTCTCATGTATCTGTTTCCAATCCTTGTCTGTTTGGAGTAAATTTCTTATGCTCCGCGGACTTGCCCTCACAAATGCGTTCCATCGCCGCGGGCAGTCCAAGATATACAATATTTTTCACAATCGGTGTCAGCGGATGTGCCGGATCCAGCTCCTCTGCGGCTTCTCCGAGCGGTTCCAGATCAATCGGCGCCGCCGTTTTCACACTGTCCGCCACCATCAGCGAGAGCTTTCCGTCTTCGAGCGCAAGATCGCCCCAGCCGAGCAGAAGCGGGTTGTAACGTCCCTTTTCCGCATCCGCCGGAAGATCCTCCGCCGCGTCGCAGAGATAGACGAACCGCCCCGTGTAAAAGCCCATCCGGTAGGCTGTGTCGCGCGCTTCTTCCTCAAATCCCGCCGAGAACGCGTATCCGAGCAATTCCCCGAATACATTCGCCGCACGGTCTGCCGAGGTGCAGTTTTCACGCTCCAGCTCACCGAGTCCCGCGAGAAGCGTTTCCGTTACCTCACGGATTCCGTCGGGCAGGATTTTCTCGCCCCGCCGCGATACCGTTTCCAGAATCGGCGAGAGCAGTGCGGGCTTCAGTTTTGAGAGTCCACGCTCGTCCGCGAGATCGTCCCGGTTCTTTGCCGCCGCAAGGACACCTGATACCGCCGCCGTGTATGTGAGCGCTTCGTTTCCGCACAGCACCGCGCGTTTTTTCATCGGATGAGCGGCACACCGCATCGGCTGAAACTCCGGCTGAATCCCGCCGAGAATCATCCGCACACTCGCCAGCAGCACCATGTCGTACGAGAGCGTCAGGCGGGAGAGCTGCCCCGTCACCTGCCCCATCGCACGGCATACGCCGCAGTAGACACCGCGGTATTTTTCATATTCCGCAACTTTCAATTCCCCGACAAGGGGTCTGACATATCCGAACATGGCCCCTCCCGGAAATTGAATTCGCATAACACGTCATACTATATGGTATCGCAAACGGCAGTGTTTTACAATGGATTTTTTGTAAATATAATATTAAACTAATGATGACCGTTGTTTTACGTTCGGCTCATATCGGAAGCGGAATCCCGTCCGCATCTTGCGGCGAAACAGAAAAATCAGAAAAATTTCAAAAAACTTTCAAAAACCTCTTGACAAAACTTCCGCCCTGTGGTATTATATTAGAGCGTTCGATGAACGTCCGCAAATTTGGACGCGGGTGTAGTTCAGTGGTAGAATTCCAGCCTTCCAAGCTGGTTATGTGGGTTCGATTCCCATCACCCGCTTGACTTTGGAACCGTAATCACGGCAACAAAGATATGTGCCTTTAGCTCAGTTGGATAGAGCAACTGCCTTCTAAGCAGTAGGTCGAGGGTTCGAATCCCCCAAGGCACGCCATCGGCTTTATGCCGAAACCGAAGGATCCGCCACATGGGTTCTTTGGTTCCTCCGTCCTCTCTCTTTGAGGGACGTTTATATACGCTGCGTGCTGGGCAAAAGTCCGGTGAAGCAGCGAGTCATGGTGGTTTTAGCTCAGTTGGTTAGAGCGCCAGGTTGTGGCCCTGGAGGTCGTGGTTTCGACTCCCATCAATCACCCTTCGCCGTATGCAAAAACGTACGGCTTTTTCTTTTTTTCTGCGGGGACTTCCCTGCTTTCATCCGAACAAAAAATTCCCGGTACCGGATTCTCGTCCGATATCGGGATTTTTTTGTTTTCAGTTGTAAATCACCGTGGCACGGGTGTCGGCAAGCATATCCGCAAGCGCATCCGCGTATCCGCCCAGCTTTACTTTCAGGTTCGCGAAGCTGCGCCATTCAATGGTCACATCCTCCGCCGCCGTCATGTCGTCGAGCACATCGTGGAGGGCATCCAGATTCCGTCCGCAGTAGTCCGGTGTCTTCAGATGCTTCGCGATGGCATCGTACAGGGCCTCCCGGGTGTCGATGTTTGTACAGTCAATGATGACACAGCGCATGTTATTCTTCTCCGTACAATAATTCAAAAGATTCGTAATGGTCGTCGGTGTAGTAGATCAGGCCGTCGTTGGAGTACACGATCCGCTTTGCTCCGCGGGATGACGTTCCGACGGTGTCAATGTCGCATTCGTAATACTGACGTCCGGATTTCTTCGGGAGCAGGCCTTCGTAGTTGCCGAATTTCGAGCCGCCGATCGCCATGCCCTTCTCGTACTGGTCAAGCGCACCGCCCGTCCAGCCGTAGAGATCCTCCGCGTCATTCTTGGAGACATAGTTCGGCGGGAGCTTGCCGTAGGTGTGGATGTACAGTGCGACGTTTTCCTTGTCGTCGTACCATCCGTCCTCGTCGATCGCGGGTTCCGGCTCGGTTTCCGCTTCGGTTTCGGGAGCTTTCGTTTCCGGAGCCTTGGTTTCCGGCTCAGTTTCCTTTACGGTTTCGGGCGCGGTTTCTTTTTCCGTCTCGGGTTCTGTTTCCCTGACCGTCTCGGGTTCGGGCTCGGTTTCCGGGACTTTTACGGTATCATCGGATGCGGTGTCAGCGGATTCCGCCTCTTCGTAGTTTTCAATCGCTTCCAGTGCGGCGTCGGCGAGGGTATTTGCCGTATCCAGACAGGACGTCAGGGACAGCGGCAGAACCGTCGCCAGCATCACCAGCGCAAGAAGCAGGGAAAGATGCTTTCTCATGAATTTCATTGCTGTCACCTCATTCGATCGATTCCAGCATGATTTCCGCTTCGACGTTCACGCTTCCGTTTCCGCGCACAGTCCGCACGTAGTACATTCCGTCGCTCTGACCGGCGTAGATCTTGACCGTCTCACCGAGGGGCGCTTCGGAGACAAAGGAAATCCCCATCGAAATCACGCGCTGCCCCTTCATGTCCCCGTCGATGTAGCCGCAGAGGATGTCGGGATAGCGGGTATTGTTCATGTGGCCGTTGAGGTCGATATCGGCATATTCCACGGTGCGTTCCCCGACGAGGTGCATGTCAACGTCCTCGGGAATCCTGAACCGCGCGGGCATATCCAGCTCAAGCATGTCGTCGATGCGGTAGGGCAGATCGAGCTCGGTCACGCGGTGGAGCTTGCGGTCATTCACGCCGACCATTGCCCACACGGACACCGCCTCCGCCACGATCACGCCGTCACGGAGAATCCGGTAGCACCGGTTGAACTGCACGCCGCGGGATTCGCATGCCCAGGACTGCACCTCGAGCCTGTCGTGGCTGTACAGGGGCGCGTAGGAGCTGAGGCGGATCCGGCTTAAAATGAAGGAATATCCGCGGTCAAACAGTTCGTTATAGGAAAGACCGTCGTCCTCCATGGAGCTGTTCGCGGCATCCTGCATGTAGCGGAGCAGATTGGATGCCGACACAATGTTGTTAAAATCCGTGTCGTTTGCGTTGACACGGTATTCACCTGTCCATTTCATACTATTTTTCCTTAAATCATCAAAGAAAGAGAAGAGAAAAGCTCTCCCGTGGGATTTCTCTTTCCTCTTCTCAAATTCTCAAGTAATATCGTCGCGGATTACAGAGTGTTTGCGGAGCCGAGTACGTTTGCGATCTTGTGAGCAACCATAGCCTTGACTTCTGCACGAGCAACGGTCAGGTAGGTTCTGGGGTCGAATACGTCGGGCTGGTTGTGCATAACGCGGCGGATACCTGCGGTCATTGCAAGACGGATGTCGGAGTCGATATTGATCTTGCAGACAGCGAGAGTAGCAGCCTTACGGAGCTGTTCTTCCGGAATACCTACTGCATCGGGCAGCTTGCCGCCGATTTCGTTGATTTCCTTAACATGCGCCTGGGAAACGGAGGAAGCACCGTGAAGAACGATCGGGAAACCGGGGATCTTCACCATGATTTCTTCGAGGATGTCGAAGCGGAGCGGCGGAGGAACAAGGATGCCTTCTTCGTTTCTGGTGCACTGTGC
>JAFTPW010000360.1:0-8835 GCA_017463075.1 Clostridia bacterium | reverse complement strand
CATCACCCTCTGCGTCAAGGCTCACGTCGGCGCAGCTGTCTTCTCGACTCCCACTACCCTCCGCATGATGGATACCATCACCTCTCCCGCGTTCGGCGTTGACATGGACCCGTCCCATATCCACCGCGCAGGCGAAAATCCCGCCGTTGCTCTTCCCGCAGTCCTCTCCAAGATGAAGCACATCCACATCCGCGACTGCAAGGGTGAAGGTCCCTCCCCGGGTGATCCCACCAATCAGGCATGCGGACGCGGCGATATCGACCTCTACGGCTACTTCAAGGCAATGGTTGACCAGAAGTACAACGGTCCCGTTTGTCTCGAAGTCATCGGTCCCGAACAGACTCTCGCGGATGCTACCAGAATCGCAGCGGAAAGCTACGGCTACATGAACGCTGTCCTGAAAATGCTCGGCGCGAGATGACAATGCAGAATGAATCACGCAGACTACCTGTAATTTAAATAAAGAAAAAGGAGCCCGTATCATGGCTAACAAATATCCCAACATACTCTTCTTCGGTATCGACAGCCTTCGCAGTGACCATATGTCCCTCTACGGCTATGACCGTCTGACCACACCCCATATCGACAAGTTCATCGAGGACGGCGGTATCACCTTCGATAAGATGTACTCCCCTTCCATCCCCACCACACCCGGCTACGCTTCCATGCTCACCGGTATGGACTGCTTCTCCACCGACTGCGTTGCGCTCCGTCATCAGGGCGGTCTCACCGATGCAGTGCGTACCCTTCCCGAAATCCTCAAGGACTACGGCTATACCTCCACTTACATCGGCGGTCATGCTTGCAGAGGATGCGACAAGTACATCAACTATCCCGACTGGAACCCCAATAAGGCGGAAGAAATGAACAAGGTTGCCATCCCCGAGCTCGAACGCCTTGCAGCTCAGGACAAGCCGTGGGTTCTCTTCATGCGCCACATGGATCCTCACTCTCCTTACTATACCAAGGAACCTTTCACCCGCATGTTCTACGAAGGCGACGAATTCGATCCCGAAAATAAGTCCCTCGTTCCCGTTTACGAATTCAAGCCCTTCCGTGACTACTTCCTCACATGGTTCCCCGAAGGATGCACCGACGCGGAATTCATCATCGCACAGTATGACGCATCCGTGGCTTACATGGACCTCTGCATCAACCACATCCTGACCCGCCTCAAGGAGCTCGGTCTCGAAGAAGATACCATCGTAGTCTTCACCTCCGACCACGGCGAAACCCTCTACGACCACGACTGCTACTTCGACCATCACTCCATCTACGACTGCGTTCTCAACGTTCCCTTCATGTTCAAGTATCCCAAGTTCGGTTACGAAGGCCACGTGGACGACATCACCCAGACCAAGGACATCGTTCCCACCATCCTCTCCCTTGCAGGCATCGACTGCGGCATCAAGTTCGACGGCCGCGATATGACCAAGGCAATCACCGGCGAAGGCATCCGTCAGGAACCCGAATTCTACATCACCGAAGCTACATGGATGAGAAAGCACGGCTGGAGAACGCCCGAATGGAAGCTCATGGTCGCACTGGAACCCGACTTCCACTTCAAGCCCGCAGTCGAGCTGTACAACCTCATCGACGACCCGGAAGAAAACAACAACATCGCGGAACAGAATCCCGACGTGGTTGCCTTCCTGAAAGCACGCATGGAAGCTCACATCGCAAAGCGCGAAGCTGAAGTAGGTCATACCAACCCCATGTACACCAACCTCAACTGGAGCGGCTTCGGCAGACCGTTTGAATCCAGCGAAGAAGCGTACAACAATCTCCACATCGGTGACCCCGAAGCGGCAAAGAAGCTCCAGTCCAAGCTCAAGGAAATGGGCGTTGAAAAATAAGTACATCCGGGGCACGGACACCCCCGCCGTAGAAATTCCGGTTTATGAGTATTCCCACACGAATCTGAACAGGAAGGACAAAATCCGGGAGGAAACGGCGGCTCTGTTCGACCTCATGTTCCGGTGCAGCGACTGCTTTTCCTTCACCATCACGGAAGATTTCCGGGAAATCGCTCCTCAGATACAGCAAAGGAAAAATCCCCTGCGCGACGCTCTGAAGCCGTATTTTGTGCAGAAATTTACTACATATCACTGGTACGGCTGGTTCAACCGGGAGCTGGAAATCTTCGTCTACCGGTGCTGTCCTCAAACGCGGGAAATTCTCGCCGAATACTGCCCGGAGCTGTTCATCCACAGCATCAAAGACAAATACACCGTCATCCGCCATCCGGAATTTGAAGACCTGTGCTTCTATCAGGATGGCAGGATGATCCTCGGCTCACTCTCGCATGAATACATGTGCACTATATATCCGCCCGATGACGATGACGGCACGTTCGCGCATTCCCTCTCATACACAGGAGAAATCCGCAAAACTGCCGCAGTGTACCGGTATATCCTGCCGGAAAAATGATGCAGAGACAGAGTGAATCCAAAGCCGGACTTCAAAGAATAAACAACTACTACTTATCACCACCCAAGGAGGTATCGCCATGCTGCGTACCTGCGTTGTCGGTATGGGTCACATCGGACACCGCCATGCCCGCGCCTATACCGAATCCGATAAAGCCGAACTCGTCGCCGTCTGTGACCGCGTACCCGAGCTCGCAAAAGCCGCAGGCGAAAAATTCGGCGTTCCCTACTTCACAAAGGCAACCGAAATGTTCGCCGCAATGAACCCGGACATCTGCTCCGTCACCACCGGCGGCTACGAATACGCCAGCGACCACTACGAACCCACCATCGAAGCGCTCGAAGCGGGTTGTCACGTCCTCGGCGAAAAGCCCATCTCCAACAATCTCCGCCACGCGGTCGAAATGGTCGAGCTCGCCGAGAAAAAGGGACTCTGCTACGGCATCGACATGAACCACCGCTTCACTCCCGCCGCGCGTCAGGCGAAAAAATGGCAGACCGACGGGCGTCTCGGCTCCCTCCTCTTCTGCAATATGTCCCTCTGGATCGGCAAATTCATGCCGCTGGAGTCCGAATACTACCACTTCAAGGCACTCAACCCGCACAGCATCAACATCATGCATTACTTCATGGGCCCGATCAAGGAAGTCTCCACCTTCGGCATGAAGGCTCCCGGACGCGATATTTGGTCGACCCAGTCCACGGCAATGCGCTTCACTTCCGGTGCGGTCGGGCATCTCACCTCCTCCTACGACATCACCCGCGGTCATCCCATGGAACGCTGTGAAGTCGCAGGCACCGACGGACGCTTCACCTTCGAGGATATGTGGCGCGAGGCAGTTCTCTATCCCGCAAATTCTCCCATGCGCGAAGTGTACGCCAACCCCGTTTTCGACGGTCCGAACCGCTTCGAATGCTTCTACGACACCTTCCGCGACCGCATCAATGCCTTTGTGGATCAGATCGCCGCAGGTGCAAAGCCGGAAGAAATCGACGGTAGCGGACGGGAAGGTCTCGAAGCCAGCCGCGTCATCCATGCGATGATAAAATCCAACGAAAACGGCGGCGCGGTCGTGCAGGTGAAGGATATTACGGAATGACAGAAATTCCCCGCGAAAGGAGTGTGGTTCCCACGGCGAATGTGCTGAATATCGAAAAATTCTCCGAAGGCGGTCCGCGGATTGCCATTGTGCCGGCTGAGCATAACGGCAGGATGCAGCCCCATTCCCATGATTTCTATGAAATCGTGTACGTGGAAGACGGATTTACGCTCCATTCGGCAGGCGGAATCATCAATATCCTCGTCACCGGCGATCTCTTCTTCGTGAAGCCGGGCGAAAATCATTCCTACATCAACGCTTACCAGACAAAATTGTACAATCTCATCTTTTCCGCCGACGAGCTTGGCTCCCTGCTTCCGGAACTGAAACAGCTGCCGGGACTGGATGAAATGCTCTCGGACACCACCTCCGACGTGACCGGGATCCGCATCCTCCATGTCGACATGGGTGAGCGGCGGAATCTCGAGCAGTCCCTGGAGAATATCCGCACGGAACGGCTCGAAAAGCGCACCGGCTGGCAGTGCTCGCTGAAAAACCGGCTTGCGTCCTTCCTCATCCGCTATTCCCGGATGTTTGAGGAACAGCGGGACAAGCGAACCCAGTCCGACGACGACTACTACGGCTACGTGTACAAAATCCTCCGGTACGTGGACGATCACTACGGCGAGAACATCACCATGAACGATCTCTCCGACGTGACCGGGTTGTCCCCGGACTACATGACCCGCAAATTCAAAGCGGCGCTGTACATGACCCCGTCGGAGTACGTCCGGAAATTCCGCATCTCCCGCGCCATGGAGCTTCTCTGCACCACGGAGCTCTCCGTCGCAGACGTTGCCAAGCGCACGGGATTTTCCGACATTTCCCTTTTCTCCCGCGTTTTCAAGCAGGAGGTCGGTCTTCCCCCGGCAAGCTACCGCAAAAACGCCCTCACCGGCGGAAAATAACCCCGAAACTCCCACAATCAGACGGATAACAGAAAATTCAAATAACACGCAAATTACAGAAAGGATACACATTATGGAAAAAATCTTCAAGGCAGGCGTCGTCGGCATGGGCGGTATCGGCAATACCCACGCCAGATGCATCGCGAACGATCCTCTTGCCGAGCTCGTTGCTGTCTGTGACGTAAACAAGGCAAAGGCTGACGCTGCCGCTGAAAAATTCGGCGTTCCCGCGTACTACACGCTCAAGGACATGCTGGCGGCGCATCCCGAAATCGAAGTGGTTCACGTTACCACCTCCGGTTTTGAAAACGGCTCCTGGCACTACGAACCCACCATGGAAGCACTCGACGCAGGACGTCACGTTCTCGTGGAAAAGCCCATCTCCAACAACATTGAAGAAGCGCGTCAGATGGTTGACTACGCGGCAAAGAAGGGTCTGTACCTCGGCTGCGACCTGAACCACTACTTCGCTGAGCCTTCCTTCAAGGCTGACCAGATCATGGCGGACGGCGGCGTTGGTGAACAGGTTTACGCAATGATGAAGGTAGGCTTTGACGGCAGCTCCGTGAACGTAAACCGCGTTGACAAGAACTCCCGCTGGCAGATGCCCTACTCCCACGCGAAGGCATTCCTGACCCATCCCTTCTCCGTTATGCGTCACTTCTGCGGCGACATCACGCACATTCAGGCATTCATGGACAAGCCCGGTGCACGCCGTCAGTCCGAAGACCTGATGCTGTCCATTCAGTCCGTACACATGCGTTTCCAGAACGGCGCGGTCGGTTATCTCCTTTCCCAGCGCGGTGACGCCATGTTCGGTCTGGGCGGCTGGTGGAGCTTCGAGCTCGCAGGCACCCACGGCACGTTCTGCATTGAAAACTGCGTGGAAAAGCTGACTTACTGGAAGCAGGGACAGGCTCCCGAGACGATGAACACGGGTGTAACCGATTTCGGCGCGACCTTCCCGATCCGTATTCACGCATTCTACGAAGACCTTGTGAACAAGGTACCGCTGGAACATCTCAGAGCATCCGGCCGTGACGCACTTGCGACGATGGAATACATCTTTGCGGCGATCGACTCCTACGAATCCGGCGGACAGATTGTGAGACCTCACGCGCTTCCGGCATACCACGGACATCCGACGATTATTCATTAAAATTTGCAATTTTTTACGGCATCTGCGGGGGTTCCCTGCGGGTGCTGTTTTTTTGCACTGCGCGTGCGGGCGTGGTTAGGCTACGGACGGTTTGTTTTTCCTAAAGCGTTAGGGATCTATATGGTAGAAAAGCTCCGCTTTTCGAATTGATTTTATGCACTACGCGTGCGGCGCGAGAACCCTCTATCGCCGGGCTCTCGATTCGGCGACCAGGAGTGCCTGGACCCAAGGCTCCGCCGGGCGGGGGGATTTACAACGTGCAGTCATAGGGTTGAGCGATCGTATCATACTGTTTCCGTCACTGGGTTGCCCGGGTAAACTTCAGCCTGCGGCGGCGAGACTTAAGCGTACGGGGCATTGACAGTTACGAGAGTGTCACTGGATTTGCCCCATAAACTTCAGCCTGCGGCGCGTTGTGGTTTTGCGTTGTTTCTGTTGACGGTACGTCCGAAAAATCGTAGGGTTGGGGCTTGCCCCCGACCGCTGGTTCAAACAAAACCTCCGGCGATGAACCTGCGGCGCGTATGGGTTTACTTTGTTTCTGTTGACGGGACATACACCCCAACTATTGTAAGGGAGGATATCATCCTCCCGCCGAACGATCCAAACAAAACCTCCGGCGTGAAACCTCCCTGCTGTGCGTTAGTTTTCGCAGACTTGACCGATCCCACAAAAGATTTTGATGTATCCCACACAATTTTGTATTTTTGTTGCAAAAACACCATTTATCTGCTATAATGAGGTTAATCATTATTTCTGCCTTCGGAGGTATTTATGAATATCACACCGTATTATGCGCTTCCCGGGGAAAAGCCTCTCGACATCATCAAGCCCGACGGCGGGTTTACCGGTATTTTCCGCACCATCGCCTGCGTGGGTGACAGCCTTTCCTCCGGTGAGTTTGAATCCACTCAGCCCGGCGGCGGCAAGGGGTATCACGACTACTTCGAATATTCATGGGGTCAGTACATTGCACGTGCGGCGGGATGCAAGGTTTACAATTTCTCCCGCGGCGGAATGACGGCGTCCGCTTACATGAACGGCTGGGGTGAATCCAACGGCGTTTTTGATCCCGCAAAGGCGGCGCAGGCGTATATTTTCGCGCTCGGCGTGAACGATGTGCTCAATCAGGATCAGGAAATCGGCACCGTCGACGACATTGATCTCGAGCATCCCGAAAACAACAAGCCCACTTTCGCCGGATACATGGGCAAGGTTCTGTCTTCCTACAAGGCAATCCAGCCGAAAGCACGCTTCTTCCTCATGACGATGCCCAAGGAAGCCATCGGCGAAGATCCCCGCACCGACCGGAAGAGAGCACACCGCGCGCTTCTGTACGATCTGTGCAAACTGTACGAGTTTACCTACGTGATCGACCTTTGGGAATACGGCCCGATTTACGATGAACAGTTCAAGTACAATTTCTACCTCGGCGGCCACCTGAACGCGGCGGGCTACCTGCTTACGGCACAGATGGTGATGTCCTACATCGACTACATCATCCGCCACAACCCCGAAGACTTCGCGCAGGCCGGATTCATCGGTACGGAATTCCACAACGAGACGCGGAAGTGGTAAATCTGCGGCGCGGTTGATTTTCGTTGTCTCTGTTGACAGAACGTTCGCAAAAAACACACCCTCACCCATTCAATCACAATACTATTCCACATACAGGAGAACACACATGAAAGCAAAAATTACAGTCCATCCGGCTTACACGGTCGGTGATGTGGATCCACGCATTTTCGGATCGTTCATTGAGCATCTGGGACGCGCTGTGTATCACGGCATTTACGAGCCCGGTCATCCCACCGCTGACGAAGAAGGCTTCCGCGGCGACGTACTGGAAATGGTCAAGAAGCTGGGCGTGCCGATCGTGCGCTATCCCGGCGGCAACTTCGTATCCGGCTACAAGTGGGAAGACGGTACAGGCGATAAGTCCAAGAGACCGCGCCGTCTTGAGCTTGCGTGGGGTACCACCGAAACCAACGAAGTCGGCATCGATGAATTCCAGTCCTGGTGCAAGAAGGCGGATTCTCAGGTCATGATGGCGGTCAACCTCGGCACAAGAGGTCCCGAAGAAGCGCGCCAGCTCGTGGAATACTGCAACCATCCCGGCGGAACCGAATACTCCGACAGACGCCGCGCGAACGGTTTTGAAGAACCCTTCGGTGTCAAGGTATGGTGTCTCGGCAACGAAATGGACGGCCCGTGGCAGATGGGTGCAAAGACCGCTACCGAATACGGCCGCATCGCCGCAGAAGCCGCCAAGCTCATGAAGTGGACCGACCCGTCCATTGAGCTCGTCGCATGCGGTTCCTCCAACGTCGGCATGTGCGGTGACTGGGAAGCCGAAGTCCTCCGCCACGTTTACGACCACGTTGACTACCTCTCCCTCCACAATTACTACGGCAACCCCAACAACGATACCCCCGGATTCCTCGCGTGCTCCCTTGAGATGGACTCCTTCATCAAGACCGTCACCGCGATCTGCGACTACATCAAGAAGATCAAGAGATCCAGAAAAACCATGTATCTCTCCTTCGACGAATGGAATGTATGGTTCCACTCCCACGGCACTCCGTTTGAAAAGTGGTCCGTTGCTCCGCCGCAGCTCGAGGATATCTACAACTTCGAGGATGCGCTCGTTGTCGGATGCCTGCTCATGACCCTCCTCAAGCACTGCGACCGCGTCAAGATGGCATGCCTCGCTCAGCTCGTGAACGTAATCGCGCCCATCATGACCGAAAACAACGAAAACGGCGGCAGATGCTGGGCTCAGACCATTTTCTATCCCTTCATGCACGCTTCCCAGTACGGCCGCGGTACCGTTCTCGATGCAAGAGTCGAATCCCCGACCTACGAAACCCGCCACATCAAGGAAGTTCCCTACCTCGAAACCTGCTGCGTGAAGAACGACGGCGAAATCACCGTATTTGCAGTCAACCGCAGCCTCGACGAAGACCTCGCTATCGAATGTGACCTGTCCGCATTTGCCGCAGACTCCGTTGTCGAGCAGCTCTTCATGACCAACGACGACATGAAGGCAATCAACACCGCGGACAACCCGGACAACGTTGTTCCCGAACTCGGCGGCGACGCAAAGATCGAAAACGGCGTCCTCACCGCAACCCTCGGCAAGCACAGCTGGAACGTGATCCGCATCAAAACGGTGTAAACACCGGCATAAATCCGCAGACATAACAAAAAGAGCCTTTCTCCACGGGGATTGGCTCTTT
>JAFTPW010000359.1:0-3153 GCA_017463075.1 Clostridia bacterium | reverse complement strand
TTCGCGATTATAGAGAATATTGTATGCTATGTAGTGGCAGTAATCGCCGTATTTGTCAGCTGTCTCGCTGATAGAAGACTCCGACCGTTCCCAGTACAGTTCCACGATCCGGTCATCGGGCGTTGTCTGCTTTTGATTCGCTCGTCCCAATTTTTACACCTCCCTCAGCTGTTGTTGCAAGAGCTCTTCCCTGTATTTGAATGGATTTATCCCTTCACCTATCTACTCGCAGAAAAAGCGGATTCCTTGCATGAAAAGTGAAAATTATTCCTGAAAATCGTGCATTTTCTTGATTTTCCCGATCTGCACCTGATACAGCACCACCGGAATCAGGGAAAGCAGCCCGATTCCGCCGAGTACAGCAGAAGCGATCGGAGTCTGAAACGCAAACAGAATCGCCATCAGCGCAAACATCGCGGTATAGGTCAGCCACACATTCCGCCACTTTTGCAGAAAACCGATTCTGTCAGCCGCAGTGGTGTGCAGTTCAAACGGCCTGCCGTCGTTCTCCTTTTCCACGATCAGAAGCTCTTTGTTGTATGTCGTCCGGCTTGTCGTGATCTGCGCATCGGCATCTGCCCACGGACGCCAGCGCACCTTGCCGACGGAATAGCTGAGATTGGCATTTTTATACCAGACCTTGTACCCGCATCCCTCCAGAAAGGCTTTGTAGTCCTCAGCGTTCTTCTGCGATTTGTCCGCAATAAATTCCACGGCATACTGAACTCTGCCGGGATCACAGCTTTCAAATTCGTAGCTCATTTTGCCCGTCCGGATGAGCCGCCATCCCTCTGACGCCATCCGATTCAGCCATTTTGCCTGCAATTCTGTGGATGCACCGAAAAAACGGTTGACTTTCTTTTCCATACTCTTATCCTCCTATGATCTCTTCCGCGATTCGTGTCACTTCTCTCAGCCGCGCAAGCTCCTGTTCCGCGATCTGTCTGCCGAGATCCGTGATCCGGTATTCCTTCTTTCGTACGTCGGAATCGTTGTACAGCGCAATCCATCCCTTTTTGCACAGGCTGTCAATGGCTCCGTACAGCGAACCTGCGCCGAGCACCAGTCTTCCGCCCGTTTTCTCCTCGACGAACTGCATGATGGCATATCCATGCTTCGGTTCGTATAAGGATAGCAGCACGAAGAACGTCACTTCCGTCAGTGCGCCGCTTCTGGCATTGTCCCGCATATTGTCACCTCACTATTACGGTTACTGTAATAATAGTATATCACTAAACGTAATAGTTGTCAAGGGGAAAGAGAAAAGACATCCCCGCAATCATCGGAAATGCCTTTTGTTCGATTCCGTTTTCTTATATTGTCATAGCCGTGACCGCAATTCCGCTTTTCCGTGAGCATTATCTCCGTCTTGTTTTGTAAATCCCGACACCTGCGGCAGCTGCGGCAATGACAGCGAAGACCCATTCCTCAATCGGGTTTACGGTACCGGCAATCAGAATCCGGGTAGGACCGTCCGCACCGCCGATGATCGCGGTATTTTCCTCAATGGAATTCATCCGAAACAGCGGATTCTGAATCCTGCATTCTGTTCCCATGCCCCCTGTTTGTGAATATTCTGTTACTTATCCGAACCGGCTATTGACAAAATCCTCGACTCGCAGTAGAATTATCACAACCTCTACTGTGAGTAAAGGAAAGGAGCGAAACTTATGCCCGAATACAAACTCGGTGAAATTGAATCCCGCTTTGCGGATATCATCTGGACGAATGAGCCGCTGTCCTCGGGAGAACTGGCAAAGCTGGCGGAACAGGAGCTCGGCTGGAAGGAGTCCACCTCCTACACAATTCTCAAACGCCTGTGTCAGCGCGGACTGTTCCAGAATGTGAAGCGGACGGTGACTTCTCTTGTGTCGAGGGAAGATTTTTATGCCCATCAGAGCGAGAAATTTGTGGAGGATACCTTTGAAGGCTCACTTCCGGCGTTTCTTGCGGCGTTCTCGAAACGGACGAAGTACACCGATGAAGAAGTGGAGAAAATGAAGCAGATTCTGGATTCCATGAAGGGGTTACGGGGATGCTGGATACTGTATTTTTGCAGATTTACGACATGAGCAGGGTGGCGGGGCTTGTGATTCTGATCGTGATGCTCATCCGGCTGTGTCTGAAGCGCGCGCCGAAGGTGTTTTCCTATGCGCTCTGGGCGATTGTGCTGTTCCGGCTCTTGTGTCCCGTGAGCATCGAAGCGCCGGTCAGCCTGATTCCGCAGACGGAGCCGTCGATTGCATCCTACGATCTGCTGAACGAATCGGTCACACCGCTTTCGGCAATGGATGCGGCACAGCAGGCGGTCGGAGATGTCCTCAACGGCGGCATCGGAATTCAGCACGTCAAAACAACGGAATTGGAAGAAGACGGAACACAGCGGATTCTCTCCACTGACTGGCACAATGTGTGGATGCTGTTCACAAAGCACGTCTGGCTTTTCGGCATGGCGGCATTGCTTGTGTACAGCACCGTATCGCTCGTACGTCTGAAGCGGCGGCTGCTCTGCTCGGTTTGCCTGCGTGACAATATTTACCTCGCGGACGACATTGATTCGCCGTTTGTGATGGGACTCATCCGCCCGAGGATCTATCTGCCGTCTTCCCTCCCGGAACAGGAGCGGGATTACATCATCCTGCACGAACAGCATCACATCCGCCGCGGGGATCACGTTGTCAAGCTGCTGTCCTTCGCCGCGCTTTGTCTGCACTGCTTCCATCCGCTGGTGTGGGCGGCGTTCATTCTGTCCGGCAAGGATATGGAGATGAGCTGTGACGAAGCGGTGCTCGGGAAACTGGGTGAGGACATCCGCGCGGACTATTCGGCGTCGCTCATCAGCCTTGCCACCGGCAGACGTATTATCGCAGGTACGCCGCTTGCGTTCGGTGAAGGCAATACGGAGGGACGGATCAGGAATATTGCCAGATGGAAAAAGCCTGCGGTATGGGTGATTGCAGTTGCAGGAATCGTCTGCACTGCCGCTGTGGTTTGCCTGATGACGAATCCGATGAGCCGGGATACGATGCTCATGGGTGCGGAATACCGGGTTGAGGAAATCCTGTACCGCACATCGGAAGAATACGATTATGTAGACAACGACTCCCCAAGCATCTGTATTACGGCGGATTACTGCTTCTATGCGCAGGGCAC
>JAFTPW010000358.1:0-3069 GCA_017463075.1 Clostridia bacterium | reverse complement strand
GGACTCCTGGTACATCGACGAAGTCAAGGATGCTCTGAATGCGGGCAAGCTGACCTACATCGGCGAACATAAGGAACCCGACTACGAAAAGATCACCGCTTCCGGTGCAACGGTTGCTTTCTGGTCCACCATGCTCACCGATGAAGTAAAAGCGCAGGTAGAACAGCTCGGACTCAGAATTGTTCTCGACCAGTCCGCAGAAGAAGATCATCCCCTGGCGCGTGTGGAATGGGCAAAGCTCTACGGTGCAATCTTCAACCTTGAAGAAAAAGCAAACGAAGTATTCAATACGCAGGCGGGATATGTAAACGAAATTGCAAAGCTGGAAGACAACGGCAAATCCGTTGCGATCTTCTACATCACCTCCAAGGGCAAGCTCTACGCACGCAATGCCGATGATTATATGGCAAAGATGGTTGACCTCGCAGGCGGCGAATATGCACTTTCCGATGTAGGCGTCGGCGAAGTCGGCACCATCAATATGGAAATGGAAGCATTCTATGACAAGGCGAAGGATGCGGATTACATCATTTATGTATGGAATCTCGGCGGTAAGCCCGAAACCCTTGCTGATTTCCTCTCCAGAAGCGAAGTTCTCGCAGAAATGGACGCTGTCAAGAACGGCAATGTATGGTGCACCACACCCGACTTCTTCCAGATTCAGGATACCATCGGTGCCATGATCAACGACATCCACCTCATGTTTGACGCGGATGCTTCTGTCGATGCGCTTACATATCTCAAGAGACTGAAATAATGAAGAAAACATACACGGATACCATGCGTTACGGCATGGTATTCCTTACATTGGCGGTTCTTTTCTGCGCTGCCATTGTGTGGAATATCAATACCGGCAGCGTGGATATTTCCCTCAAAGACATCATCCGGATCATCTTTACAAAAGACAACACCGATCCGGCAAGCTACAATATCATCTGGAAAATCCGTCTGCCGAGACTTCTGACAGCGGCGGTGCTGGGCGGTGCGTTGTCCCTGTCCGGTTTTCTGCTCCAGACATTCTTCCGTAATCCCATCGCAGGACCCTTCGTGCTCGGTATATCCTCTGGTGCGAAAATGTTCCTCGCCATCGTAACGATTGCACTCACCGGATGGTTTCCTACAATTCCGATCTCGCTGACGGTGGTTTCCGCCTTCCTCGGTTCGATGTTGTCGATGCTTTTGGTTTTGGCATTTTCGGG
Organism: Clostridia bacterium; assembly: GCA_017463075.1. Classification (GTDB taxonomy): domain Bacteria; phylum Bacillota; class Clostridia; order Oscillospirales; family CAG-272; genus UMGS1696. The sequence continues at coordinate 1,870 of JAFTPW010000358.1, read as the reverse complement.
CAAGATACGAAATATGTCCATGCTGCTCGTCATCGGCATTATGATCAGCTATATCTGCTCGGCAGTGACGGATTTCCTTATCAACTTCGCCAAGGAATCGGAAATTGTCAATCTGACCCACTGGTCCATGGGCAATTTCAGCGGCGCGGGATGGGCGAATCTCAAAGCGGCAGCGATCATCGTTTTGCCCACTGTTGTGGCGGTATTTTTCCTGTCAAAGCCGATTTCCGCCTACGCACTCGGTGAAGGATATGCGCAGAGTCTCGGCGTGAACATCAAGCTGTTCCGCATTCTGCTGATTATCTTTTCCAGTATCCTTTCCGCTTGTGTGACAGCGTTTGCGGGACCGATCTCGTTTATCGGCATCGCAGTGCCGCACATCTGCCGCATCATGCTGAAAACGCAGAAGCCGCTGGTGATGATTCCTGCGAGCTTCCTCTGCGGATCGGTGTTCTGCATGATCTGCGACCTGATTGCTCGCACCATGTTCGCACCGACCGAGCTATCTGTTGGAACGGTAACCAGTGCCATTGGTGCGCCCATTGTCATCTGGCTGATGATCTCACGGAGGGTGAAGAATGAAGAATAACTTTTACTTTTCCACAGACTCCCTAAGTGTCGGCTACAACGGCAAGGCTCTGATTTCTGATATTACGCTAAATTTACAGAAAGGCGAAATCCTAACACTGATTGGTCCCAACGGTTCGGGCAAATCCACGATACTCAAAAGTATCACCCGGCATTTGGCAACGATTGCAGGTACGGTTTATCTCGACAACAAGAATATGCGCACCATGAACAGACGTGATGTGGCGACACGGATGGCGGTTGTGCTGACCGAGCGTGTGCGTCCGGAGCTGATGACTTGTGGGGAGCTAGTGGCATCGGGGCGATATCCCTATACGGGTTCGTTCGGCAGACTTACCGCACGCGATCATGAAATCGTCCGCGAAGCACTCCGCCGCGTTCATGCGGAGGAGCTGTATGACCGAGATTTCACCGCCATCAGCGACGGTCAGCGGCAGAGAATCATGCTTGCTCGTGCCATCGCCCAGGAGCCAGAGATCATCGTGCTGGACGAGCCAACGTCGTTTCTCGATATCAAGCATAAGATCGAACTGCTGGAAATCCTAAACGATATGGCGAAAAAGCAGAACATCACCGTCGTCATGAGCCTACACGAGATTGATCTTGCCTGCAAGGTGTCCGACAAAATCGTCTGTGTCAAAGGCGATCACATTGCCGCCTACGGTAAGCCAGACGAGATTTTTTCGGATGAGCGAATCAATCAGCTTTACGACATCGAGCGCGGTTCCTATAATGCACTTCTCGGAAGTGTGGAGCTGTCAAAACCGGCGGGCGATGCAAAAATCTTTCTCATCGGCGGTGCGGGATTCGGCACTCGCTATTACCGTGCGCTTCAGAAAGCGAATATTCCGTTTGCTGCAGGAATTCTCTGGGAGAACGATGTGGATTTTGCCGTTGCATCGGTTCTTGCACAGGAGGTAGTGTCAGTAAAGGCGTTTTCATCTATCACCGATGCGGAGATTACCAAAGCCAAAGCAATCATCGACCGTGTACAGACTGTCATCGACTGCGGCTGTCCCATCGGTGAGTTCAACCGTGCAAACGAAGAACTGCTCCGGTACGCAGGCACAAAGCTGAAAACGGAGGTTCTGGTATGACGAAATCGCTCCCACGCGTGCTGATCGCCGGAACCTGCAGCGGAAGCGGAAAAACCACGGCGGTCTGTGCGCTGCTGACCCTGCTGAAACGGCGCGGCATCGGTGTGACTGCCTGCAAATGCGGCCCCGACTACATTGATCCGATGTTTCATGAATCGGTGCTGGGCATTCCGTCAGCGAATCTT
>JAFTPW010000357.1:0-2804 GCA_017463075.1 Clostridia bacterium | reverse complement strand
CCGCGTCCTGCTTGCGGTGAACCGCTCGTTCAGGGACGGACGCATCGACACGGAAGTTCAGCTTGCGCAGATGGAGGAATGCATCCGGATTTACGAAGACGCGGGACTGGACGTCGGCGTGTGGCTCGGCGAAACCATGGGACACGGCTGGGGTCCGGAGATTGAGGCGGTTTACACACCGTTTGTAAGCATCCGCGGAATTGCCGCAAAGGGCGGGTTCTGCTGTGCGGATGAAACCTTCCGACGCGACATCTCGAAATGGGCAGAAAACGCCGCACGGGCAGGAGCGAAGCTGATCCTTCTCGATGATGACTGGCGGATGTCCTCCCACGGCGACGGAACCTACGCGGGATGCATGTGTGAAAACCATATCCGCCGGTACTGTGAGCTGGTCGGCGAAACCCTGACCCGTGAGGAAATCGTGCGGCGCGTGTTCACCGGAAAAACGAACCGGTACCGGGATGCGTGGCAGAAGCTCATGGGCGGTGATATGCTCACGCTTGCCCGTGAAATCCGCGAAACGGTTGACCGGGTGAATTCCGCCTGCCGCATCGGACTCTGCACCGCACCTTCCGTGGTCGATCTCGACGGCGCGGGTTTCATGGAGATCACCGACGCACTGGCAGGAAGCACGCGTCCCTACGTCCGTCTCATCGGAGCACCGTACTGGGCAAAAAACACGACCGACCTCAACGCCGTCATTACAACCGAGCGCATGCTTGCGAAATTCGCGTCGGAATGGCGTGAGAAAACCGGAGCGGAAGTGCTCGCAGAAGGCGACGTTTACCCGAGACCGCGAACCGCATGCCCCGCCGCGTATCTGGAGGTCTTCGATCAGATTCTCCGCGCGGACGGACACTTCACCGGCATTCAGAAATACATGATGGACTACGGCAAGGCACCGCGCTGGGAACACGGATACATCGACAAGCACGTGAAGAACCGAGCCGTGTCCGATGCGATTACGGAACTGTTCGCCGGAAAGACACAGACCGGATTCCGCGCGTACGAATACCGCAATCTCTTCGCCGGAGCGGACCTGCCGGATGATCCCGAAACCGGAAATATGATCGCATACGAACGGTTCCGCGGATTGTCGGTCCTATATCTCTGCGACGCATCCGTGCCGATTTCCTTTGACGACGGCATTCCCGTGGTTTTCGGTGAGAACGCGGAGTATGTCCCCGATGCAGTCATAGCACAGGGCGCACTGCTCGATCGGACTGCCGCACATATCCTGCGAAACCGCGGATTTGACGTGGGAGACGATCCCGCACCCGGCACAATCACGCGGTACGAGAACAGCTCCGGCGCACGGTATGCCATCGTTCCCGTCCATGCGCATCCCACCGATTACGGCAGATTCTTCCGGAACTACGACCGTCAGCGTGAGCTGTATGAAATCGGCGGATGGATTGCAGGAGAACCGCTGACCGCGAAGATCACTGACTGCCCGGACGCATACATTATGGTGTCGCGGGATGAAAACGAAACCGCCGTCGGTGTGTGGAACGTATTCGAGGACGCGATTGACGAGCCGGTGATTGAGCTGAACTGCGTGCCGAAGAACGTGCGGTACGTCAACTGCACGGGTACTGCCGACGGAAACCGGATCAGACTGAGTGAAATTCTCCCGTTCGGATTTGCGGGATTTGCATTTGAGGTGTAATATGCTGAAAGCCATCACGAAAGACAAGCTGACGGTTCAGGTTTACGAAACCCGCCGTGAAATGGGAGACGCCGCCGGTCGGGACATCGCAGACTGCCTGCGGAAGCTTCTCGCGGAACAGGACGAAGTGAACATGATTTTTGCCGCCGCACCGTCGCAGAACGAAACCCTTGACGCACTGTGCGCCGCCGACGGAATCGACTGGACACGGGTCAACGCCTTCCACATGGACGAATACATCGGACTGGCGGAAGGGGATTCCCGTACCTTTGTCACCTACCTGAACGGGCATATTTTCGGAAAACTCCCGTTTAAGGCTGTGTACTGCATCCGCGGATTCGAAAACGACATTGACGCGGAATGCGCGCGCTACACGGAGCTGCTCGAGCGGTATCCGACGGATATTACCGTGCTCGGCATCGGCGAAAACGGACACATCGCGTTCAACGACCCGTGGATTGCGCAGTTCAACGACGACGTTCTCATCAAAAAAGTCCCGCTTGACGAGGTCTGCCGGATGCAGCAGGTGCACGACGGATGCTTCCCGACGCTGGACGACGTTCCGACCCACGCGCTCTCGCTGACGATTCCCGCACTGACAAAAGCGAAGGCGATGTTCTGCTCCGTTCCCGCAAAGACGAAGAGGGAAGCGGTCACACGGACGGTGAATGAACGGATCAGCGAGGACTGCCCGGCAACGATCATGCGCCTGCTCGACAACGCTGTGATGTACTGTGATTCCGACAGCGGCGCGGATCTTCTGTAACGAACTTTTTACCTTATTATAAACCATCATACAGAAAGGAAATCATCATGAAAAAGCTGAATGTTGCCATCATCGGTCAGGGACGTAGCGGCCGGGATATCCATGGCAAGTACTTCCTCACCGAAGCCGGACGCGAACGGTACAACGTGGTCGCAATCTCCGACAAAATCGAAGCGAGACGTGCCCGCGCAAAGGAAGAATACGAAAACTGCGACGTTTACGAAGACTACCGCGAGCTTCTGGCGCGCAAGGATATCGACCTCGTCGTCAACTCCACGTTCTCCTACCTGCATTATCCCGTGACCATGGACGCCCTTCGCCACGGCAAGAATGTGGTGTCCGAGAAGCCGTTCTCCAAGTTCGCCATTG
>JAFTPW010000356.1:0-3652 GCA_017463075.1 Clostridia bacterium | reverse complement strand
TGCCTCGGTTGTGCCGTACGCGGAGGCGATCATGCTGTCCCGCACCAGTCCCATGACTTTGGAGAGCAGGATGATTACGCCCATGAGCGCGGCGGATTTGGAGAGGGATTTTTTCATGGTTGAATACCGGTGTCAGACTACCTGGAAGGTGTAGAATTTCAGGTAGAACTTTTCCGGACCGGTGCGCAGAATCGGATGGTCAGGGGACTGCGCGCGGACTTCGATCTGGCGGAGCGTTACCCCGGCGTCGTGTGCGGCTTCGTCGAGCATTTTCTGGAACAGCTCGTCCTTCATGAAGTGGGAGCAGGAGCATGTCGCGAGATAACCGCCGCGGGGCAGACAGCGCATGGCACGCATGTTGATGTCCTTGTAGCCGCGGAAGGCATCCTTGACGGTGTCGCCGGATTTCGTGAACGCGGGCGGATCGAGGATGATGAAGTCGTAGTCGCGGCGCTTTTCGTTCACCATGTCGGTGAGGAGCTTGAAAACGTCGGCGTTCACGAAGTCCATTTTGTCCGTGAGTCCGTTGAGGGCGGCATTTTTCCTCGTCTGCTCGATGGCGAGCGCGGAGATATCCACGGCAGTGACGTGCTCGGCTCCTCCTGCGGCACAGTTCAGGGCAAATGCACCCGTGTGTGTGAAGCAGTCCAGTACCCGGCGTCCTTTAGCGAGCTTTGCGGCGGCGAGTCGGTTGTACTTCTGATCGAGGAAGAAGCCGGTTTTCTGACCGTTGATGAAATCCACATCGTAGCGGATGCCGTTTTCGGTGATGATGACATGACCGTCGGCGGGCTTTTCCGGGAAGTTTTCAGCCTTCCAGTAGCCGGTGAAGGTCTCCATGCCCTCGAGGGTGCGGATGTTCACGTCGTTGCGCTCATAAACCGCACGGACATTGACGCCGTATTCGGGCAGGAGTTCGCAGAGCTGGGTGAGGAGCATGTCCTTGATCTTCTCCGTGCCGAGCGAGAGGGTCTGCACCGAGAGAACGTCCTCGAAGAGATCGACCGTGAGTCCGGGAAACTGATCCGCTTCGCCGAAGATGAGACGGCTTGCACGAAAATCGTCGCCCATGACGGTTTTGCGGTAATCGAGCGCGTATTTCAGCCGGCGGCGGTAGAATTCTTCGTCAAACTTGTCGTTCGCATTGGTCGAGATGAGCCGGACGCGGATTTTGGAGTGGGAGTTGTAGTACCCGGTTCCGATGAACTTTGCCTTGCCGCCGTTTCTCGGCTCGGTGAAGACATGCGCCAGCTCACCGTCTGCGGGATTGTCCGCTGTACGCACGACTTCGCCTTCGAAGACCCACGGATGCCCGGAGCGTGCGTGACGCTCACCCTTTTCGGTGATAAAAACAGTAGGAAGAGATAACATAGTATTTCCTTTTGGATAGAAAGGTTAATCCGGCATATTCAAAAATGAGGTATGCCGGATTTTCGTCGGATTCGGTTGGATGGGAGGCTAAGGATAAAGAATTACGGGAAATGCGGTTCGGCTGAAATTTCGACCGATCAATCGTCTGTATGCCGGTTGTCGGGTGAAATTTCTGCAAATTTCCCGCTTTAGTTCAGTTTAGCCAGAGCCGCCTTAATGGATTCGAGCTTTTCCTTGTACTTTTCCAGCTTTGCACGTTCGCCTTCAACGACTGCGGCGGGAGCACGGCTGACGAAGCCTTCGTTTGCGAGCTTGCCTTCCGCACGTTTGATTTCGCCTTCGACGGTCTTCAGTTCGCTGTCAAGTCTCTTGCGTTCCGCTTCGAAGTCAACCATATCCGCCAGCGGGATGTAAACAACGGCGGCGTCGGTGATGATGCGGACTGCGGTGTCGTCGGTGAAGGAGTCAACGATGGAAACCGCGGATGCGGACGCGAGCTTTTCGAAGAATGCTTCACTGCCTGCGAACGCGTCGGTGTACTTGGTTTCGATGTAAACGTGTGCCTTGCGGGAGGGAACAACGCCCATTTCGGAACGGCGGATACGGATAGCGCGGATTGCATCGATGACCTTTGCCATGTCAGCGGATTCAGCCGCAAAGGTGAGGGCTTCGGTGAATTCCGGGTAATCCTTAATCATAATGGAGCCGTTTTCACCGGGAAGACCCTGATAGATTTCTTCGGTGATGAAGGGCATGAAGGGATGGAGCAGCTTGAGGGTTTCGCGGAGGACGTATGCGAGAACGTTCTGAGCGCATTCACCGCGTTCGCCGCCGGCGGATACGGAGGGCTTGGACAGCTCAATGTACCAGTCGCAGTAGATATCCCAGATGAAGTCGTAAATGGAGGACAGAGCCACGCCGATTTCGTACTTGTCGAGGTTTGCAGTAACGTTCTGAACGGTTTCTTCGAACTTGGTGAGGATCCACTTGTCTTCCGGAGCGAGCTTGTCGGCATCAGGCAGCTTGATTTCGTCGATGGTGAGGTTCATCATGACGAAACGTGCCGCGTTCCAGAGCTTGTTCGCGAAGTTGCGGGCAGCCTCGATCTTTTCGTCGGAGAAGCGCATGTCGTTTCCGGGGCTGTTGCCGGTTGCGAGGGCGAACTGGAGTGCGTCGGCACCGTACTTGTCGATGATTTCGAGCGGGTCGATACCGTTGCCGAGGGACTTGGACATCTTTCTGCCCTGCGCGTCACGGACAAGACCGTGGATGAGAACGGTGTCAAAGGGAACAACGCCGGTGTATTCGAGCGCGGAGAAGATCATTCTGGAAACCCAGAAGGTGATGATATCGTAGCCGGTAACGAGGGTGTTGGTGGGATAGAAGTACTTCAGATCCTCGGTTTCGTCGGGCCATCCCAGGGTGGAGAAGGGCCAGAGCGCGGAGGAGAACCAAGTGTCGAGGGTGTCAGGGTCCTGCGTCATGTGACCGCCGCACTTGGGGCATACGGTGCAGCCGTTCTTGTCAACAACGGTGTGTCCGCAGTCGTCGCAGTAGTACGCGGGGATTCTGTGACCCCACCACAGCTGACGGGAGATGCACCAGTCCTGGGTGTTTTCCATCCAGTGGAAGTAGTTCTTGTCGAATCTTTCGGGAACGAACCTGGTCTTGCCTTCGCGGACAGCGTCAACTGCGGGCTTTGCGAGAGGTTCCATGCGAACGAACCACTGGAGGGAGATCATGGGTTCGATGGTGGTTCCGCAGCGGTAGCAGGTGCCGACTTCGTGGTTGAGGTCTTCGATTTCAGCGAGGTAGCCGCCTGCGCGGAGGTCTTCCACGATCGCCTTGCGGGCTTCGTAGCGGTCCATGCCGGCGTACTTCGGGTAGTTGTCGGTGATCTTTGCGCTCTCATCGAGAACAACTTCCATGGGAAGATGGCATCTTCTGCCGACTTCGAAGTCGTTCGGGTCGTGCGCGGGAGTGATCTTAACGCAGCCGGTACCCTTGTCAAGCTGAGCGTGTTCGTCGCCTACGATCGGGATTCTTCTGCCGACGAGGGGAAGAACAACGTACTGGCCGATCATGTGCTTATAGCGTTCGTCGTTGGGGTTTACGGCAACTGCGGTGTCACCGAGGAGGGTTTCGGGACGGGAGGTAGCAACTTCAACATATCCGCCGCCGCCAACGAGAGGGTAACGGATGTGCCAGAAATGGCTGTGCTGTTCTTCGTAGTCAACTTCGGCGTTGGAGATGGAGGTCTTGCAGTGCGGGCACCAGTTGA
>JAFTPW010000355.1:0-3439 GCA_017463075.1 Clostridia bacterium | reverse complement strand
CGCGTGCCACCTGCTTCAGGCAGCACTCCGCAAGGTTCTCGGCACGCACGTTGAACAGGCCGGCTCCTATGTGGACAACAGCCGCGTCCGCTTCGACTTCACGCACTTCCAGGCGCTCACCGCTGAGGAAATCTCCAAGGTCGAAGCTCTCGTCAACCTCAACATCCTCGTCGGCAATCCCATCGACACCGTTGTCACCGACATCGAATCCGCAAAGAAGGCGGGTGCTATGGCTCTGTTCGGCGAAAAGTACGGCTCTGAAGTCCGCATGGTCAAGATGGGCGACTTCTCCACCGAACTCTGCGGCGGTACCCACTGCGACAACACCGGCAAGATCGGTCTGTTCAAGATCGTCTCCGAATCCTCCGTTGCAGCTGGCGTACGTCGTATCGAAGGCGTAACCGGCAACGGCGTTCTCCAGCTCATCGCGGAAAAGGACGCTCTCATCGCAGACACCGCCAAGACCCTCAAGGCGAACAACGTCGCTGACATGGCATCCCGCGCATCCGCTCTTCAGGCTGAAATCGCACGCCAGAAGCACGAAATCGAAGCGCTGAACCAGAAGATGGCGCTCATGAAGCTCGACACCCTCATCGCATCCGCGAAGGAAGTGGGCACCGTCAAGCTGATCGCATCCGACCTCGGCGACTCCGGCATCGACTCCGCACGCGCACTCTGTGACTCCATCAAGGACAAGTACGCTGACACCGTTGCAGTCTTCGCAGTTCACGACGGCGAAAAGCTCAACTTCGTCACCGCAGCAGGCTCCGCGGCAGTCAAGGCAGGCGCACATGCGGGCAAGCTCGTCGGTGCAGTTTCCGCAGTGACCGGCGGTAAGGGCGGCGGACGTCCCGACAGTGCAACCTCCGGCGGCAAGGATCTCGCAAAGGTCGCAGAAGCTCTCGCGGCAGCGGAATCCATCCTCGCAGGCATGCTCAAGTAAGACAAACGAAACAAAACGGCGGTATGAATCCGGTTTTCTCGGGTTCGCCGCCGTTTTTTATGTGTTTCCGATTCAATTGATGCTTGGATTTCCAACAATTGATTGATGATTGACTTCTCCGGCACGCCATGCTACAATAAAGTCACACCGGTGAACATAATGAATTCAGACAATGCCATATTTGATTGGATAACGGATACCTCCTTTGTAGGGTCACAACCTCAGCCGATCAAATGACATTTGTTTGAATTTCGAAATTCAGGAGGAACACAGCATGACATTACAGCTTGGCGAAAAAATCCGCGAACTGCGCAGAAGCCGCAACCGCACGCAGGAACATCTGGCACAGGCACTTGACGTAACCTCGCAGGCAGTCAGCCGGTGGGAGCAGAATCTATCCTACCCCGACATGGAGCTGATCCCGGCGATTGCGAACTATTTCGGCGTGACGATTGACTCCCTCTTCGGCTACGAAAACGACCGGGAGCGGAAGATTGATGGGGTACTCGCCGCCGTTGACTGCATGGAAAGCGACAATCTGCGCGGGGACGTGAATCTTGAGGAATGCATCACGATGCTCCGCGAAGCTCTGGCGGAATTTCCCGGCAACGAACGGATCACGCACCGGCTCGCGGGAATTCTCACGACAACCGGATGGCGGCGGCATCATGAATGGCTCCACTACAACGACGAGGGCTATCTCCGCTCCGATTTCGACCGCCACCGCAGAAACGAATACTGGAACGAGGCGATTCCGCTTTACGAGCGGCTCAGCACCGACGCATCCGACGCCCGCATCCGCACCGATTCCCTGTGCAGTCTGATGATGCTGTACCGGAACATCGGCGAAACCGACCGGGTACTCTCACTCGCCGAGAATCTGCCGACGCTTGCACAGTCGCGTGAAATCATGCTCGCGATGGCAACGGACGGAAAACTTCAGGCGAAGCACCTTGGCAATGCGCTTCTTGCTCTGACCTATCAGCTCGCGGAACAGGGCATGTACGCGCTGGTGAACAACATCCGCCACTTCGATGCAGGTGAGCCAATGGAGGAATCCGTCCGCGCGGTACAGGGGTTCATCAACATGTTCCGCCTGATCTGCGGCGACGGGAATCTCGGCTTCTATCACCGCGAATCGGCGTATCTCAGGCTCTATCTCTCGCGTCTCGAGTGGGAAGCCGGGCATCATGACGACGCATTTGCCACCCTTAACGCCGCACTGGAGGACGCTCAGGCATACGACGCACTCTCCCGCGAGGAAAAACCGCACTACACGGGCATGCTCGTGAAGGAAGCGGATCTTGCGTCATCGGACTTCATCGAGCGCGGCACGCTTGCAGAAAATCTGCCGACCGACTGGCCGATGTGGTGCAATCCGGATTACAGCGAAGTGAAGCGTGAAATCACCGCCGACCCGCGCTGGGCGGACTGGGAATCCCGCTGCAAGGCATAACTGCATAATAAAAACGCTCTCAGCCATCAAAGCCGGGAGCGTTTTCCGTTGTTTCATTCCCTTATCCGAGCACCTTCGTGGAAGGGACGCTGTCATCCTGCATCACATCGCTGAGCATGAGTCTGCCGGTTTCGATCATTCTGGTGATGACCGTGGCGGCTTCACTGCGCTTGATGGTATTATCGGGGTTGAACATCCCGGACGCGTCACTGCCGGTGAGGATTCCGGCGCGGTAGAGGGTATAAATTTCCTCGGCATACCGGTCGTTCTCCGCGACATCGGGGATACTCTGGACGTCATTTTTGACCTGCATTTCCGCGGTGGGCAGTGCATACGCGAGAATTCCGGCGAACTGCGCACGGGTTGCGGGTTTATCCATCTCATACCCGTCGCCGTCGAGCATCCCGTGTTCCGCGGCGTAATCGACGTACGTCTGGTACCACGGGGATGTGGCTGCAAATCCGTCGAGGGTTCCGGTGGTATGGATGGCATGGATTCGCGCGGCGAGGGTGATGGTTTCGGCGACGGTGATGCTGCCTGCGGGATCGAATCTGTCCTCGCCCTTGCCGTTCATGAGTCCGTACTCATACGCGGCTTTCACGTTCGATGCAAACCAGTCACCGGCTTTTACATCGGCGAAAATCCCGTCCGCGTACGTCTTTGATTTGACAAAATTGACATACGTGGGTGCATTTGCGAGTTCTTCCAGTTCGGCAAGCTCCGCGTCGTCTTCCCACTCCTCATCCGTGAGGCTGGCGTCCTCGGTAATCGCGGAATCTTCAGCAGAACCGTCTTCTTCGGAATCAAAAACCACCTTCATCGGCGGAGCCTTCGTTTCCTCAGCGCGCACCGGAGCTGTCATAACCAATGCAGTCAGAATCAAAACAAACGCGGATTTCTTCATATGTATAAACTGCCTTTCTGCGAAAAGGCATCGACGGGGTTATGAAACCGTAGGTGCTTTTCGCTTTTTGTTAATAAATTAGTGGTAAAATAGAGTCAAGAACCGGCAAACTACAGAACCCGTGGAGGTGAGTGGT
>JAFTPW010000354.1:0-4160 GCA_017463075.1 Clostridia bacterium | reverse complement strand
TTGACCTGACCGAGCTGATCGCCGCAAAGGACGAATCCGGCACGGTGTCCCTCACGAAGGCGAACCACTGACGACTGCATCATCATTGCATTATTATTGAAGAAAAATCCTTATTCCAACAAAAAGGATATCCTATGAATAAAGTTTCTATACTCCCCAAGAAATCCCGGAAGACGGAAACGCTCCAGCAGAAAATCGACGCGGCGCAGAAGCAGAAGGCGAAGCTCCGTGCGGAAACCGTGCTGGAACCCGTGACCGTCTCTCCCGTGGACGATATGACTCCCGGCTACACGGCGGCGGGCATGATTCTGCGCACACTTGTGCTCTTCATCGGTGTGCTCGGGCTGTCCCTGTTCCTGTTCGACGCGCTCAAGATCGTCATCCTCAGCGGCGCGAAGGCGGAGAATATCACTGTCACAACGGGATTCATCGTGCTGTGGAGCCTTGCCGTGACGCTGGTCGTGATGGCATTGTCCCTGCATAAGATTTCCCGCATCCTCTCGCCCTTTGTCGTCATCGGCGGCATTGCGGCGTATCTGGCGACCCTGCCCGATCCGGTCGGTTATCCCGTCGAGGCATTCCGCCGCCTGTACAATCTGATTATCGAAAACTTAGCGGACGCCGGATACACGACCTACATGCAGTACATCACCGCGGAGCCGTTCTCCTACGATGAAACGGAGCTTGTGAAGTTTGCAGTGGCGGCGGTCATCGTCATCACCGGACTTCTGCTCGGTCTGTTCATGGCAAAGCGTGTGTATGCTCCCGGTGCCGCGGCGATCTGTGCTGTTTACATGATCCCTGTGTTCATGTTCAACATCACCCGCACCAACAAGGGTCTGGCGACACTGCTCGTGTTCATCGTCGGTCTGGTCGGTCTGTATCTGTACGACTGCATCTACGGCGGTGTATTTGCCGCAAGAAAAGCAAAAGCTGACGCGAAGAAGGCCGCAAAGCTCGCGAAGAAGAACGCGAAAAAAGCCGCAAAACAGGCAAAGCGCGATCTGAAGAACAATGCCGCCATGGCGTACAACACTGCCATTGAAGCGGGCATGTCCCGTTCTGCCGCAAAGAAAGCCCGTGCCGCTGTCTATGCAAAGGACAAGAAGGAACGGGAAGAGCATGAAAAGGCGGAAAAGCTCCGTCTTGCTGCGGAAAAGAAGGCGAAAAAGGCTGCAAAACTCGCCGCAAAGGAAGAAAAGAAAGCCGCCAAGCTCGCGAAAAAGGAAGAACGCAGAAAGCTCCGCGCAAGAGCCGCAACCGCAAAGAAATCGAAGAATGCCGATGAACTCGCGTACCTGAGCAAGTCCAGAGTCGATGCAAAAGCGGCGGCAAAAGAAGCGAGACGCGAAAAGAACGCCGGAGAAGTGAAATCCTTCAAGATCCGCGCGGCAGCAGGTTTTGCGGGCGGCATGGCGATGCTCATTGCATTCCTCTCCATCTGGCTCCCGCTTGTTGCGATCAAGAAGAATTTCCCCATCATTGACGTCATCAACAACCGGATGCAGCTCGTGCGTACCTACGTGACCGCGTACCTCATGGGCGACGACGTGGACCTCAACTCCCTCGCCATGTACGGCGGCGTTGCGGAACTGAATCCGAGAACCGTTGACTTCAACACGCCCCAGTACACCGGTCAGCTCCTGTTCAAGGCGGAAACCGGTTATGCCGCACCTGTTTACATGAGAAGCTGGATCGGCTCGGACTACGACCTTGAGACCGACTACTGGTCTTCCGCCGACTCCGACGAGGTTCTCGCATACCGCGCACGGTTCGGCAATTCCTATACGCCCGACAACATCCATTATTTCTACAACAAGTACCTCTATCCGGAAGCGCTGAGACTGGAAAAGGTTGACCAGTACCGCAACTTCGACGACTACGGATTCCGTGTGTTCCAGGTGCATCTCGAGCGGCGCTCCGGCACGTCCAAGATTCTCTTCCTGCCCGCGATCATCAATGCGGAAAAGGGACTCATGGACTACGGCTCCCTCGAACCCACCGCGCGCAAGTACTCCGCGTACTACGACGGTATCTATTCCTCCCGTTTCTTCGAGGAAGGCACCTCCTACTCCGTCTTCGCGTCCAACCCCGTCATGAAGGTTCCGGAAGTCGGCGACAACTACGAGGGCTCCATTGAATACTACATGCTCGCGAAGAAGTATGCCGATGCGATTGACATCATCACGTCCGAGATCAGCGGCAACATCCTCTTCAAGGAAGAAAATACCTACACCTATGAAACCGGACTCGGCACGCTTGAGATCACCGGCAGCGATCTGACCGTCCTTGCGGAAATGTTCGCCGTAGAAGCCGATGCGCTCGGATATCCCTACAAGCAGAACTTTGTGGAAATGTACCTCGCCATGACTTCCGGTGAGCGCCGCACGTTCCACTCCGCATACAACACGGAGCTCAACTACCGTGACTACGCGGAATCCACCTACCGCACCACCTTCGGAAGTGACGCGATTGCAGACCTGGCACAGGATATCCTTGCCGACGCGGGCATTGTGATGAACGAAAAGCCCGTTCACGACAAGACCGAAATCGAGAAGATGTCCGAATACCAGATCAAGCGGCTCACCAACGAAGAGCTGTACGGCAACTACTACGAATCCTGGTTCACCGACGCCGCAACGGGCGAAGTGATCCCGCGTCATGAAGCGATCATGGCGGTCATCAACTACCTGCGCGACGAGGAGAACTACACCTACACCCTCGATCCCGTATGCCCGCAGACCGAGCTTCTCGACGAAGAGGGCAATGTCGTCCTCGATGAAGAAGGCAATCCGGTCATGGTCGACGTGATCGAAGCGGACAGCAATCTGGAAGCGTTCCTGTTCGATATCAAACAGGGCTACTGCGTGCACTTTGCGACCTCTGCCGTTGCACTTCTGAGAGAACTGGGCTTCGCGGTCCGTTACGATGAAGGCTACATCGCGGCAGGCTGGAACCGCAACTACTCGCAGGACGCAACCTCCACCTACATCACGGCGGTACGCGACTACGACGCACATTCGTGGATTGAGGTCTACTATCCCGCGATGGGCTGGGTGACCTACGAATGCACGCCTTCCTACGCGGAAGAAATGTACGATATCGCGTCGTCCAGCACCTCCACATCCTCCGGCATCAACCAGAACAAGGTAACAGTCAAGGACAATCTTCCCGAAGTGGATGAAACCATCGACGTTCTCTTCGGCGAAGAGGAAGAGGTCGACTACACCGCGGCTCTGATCGCGATTGCCGTTGTCGCGGGCATTCTCATCGTGCTCTCCGGCATCTGGGCGGTTCTCAAGGTCCGTGCAGGCAAGGCAATGACGAAGAGACGCGAGCTTGTGGAGGCGGCAAAGAACGAAGCGAAGTGGATGAACGGTGAAACCGACGTACATGCGTCCGCACGTGCCATCATCGACTGCATCTTTGATGTGTTCGACGGACTCGGATGCCCGCATGAGACCGGTGAGCTTCCCACGGAATACGCGGCGCGTCTTGACGAGGACTACACCGACATTTCCAAGCATCGGATCACCGATGTCATGAACATCATCGAAAAGGAAGAATTCGGCGGCCGGCTCACCTTCCGGGAACTCTGCACGCTTGCCGAATACCTCCACGAAATCCAGTCCTCTGTTTACGCCGCACTTCCCGCGGGTCAGAAACTGCGGATGCGGTACTTCATGAACGTGATTTAAGGAGACCCCATGGTGAATGACAGAATGAATGACCCGTCCCAGATTTCCTCCGCCAATCTGGCGTATCTCGGCGACTGCGTGTATGAACTGTACGTGCGGGAATATCTCGTGAAGAAGGGTGTCGCCCGTCCTTCCGTGGAATCCCTCAAGTACGTCACCGCGCATGTCCAGAGCCGCGTCGTGGAAACGCTTCTTCCCCTGCTGACGGAAGAGGAAACGGCGGAATTCAGGCGCGGACGCAACAACGGACACACCTCCGTACCGAAATCCAGCACCCCTGCGGAATACCGGCGCGCGACGGGGCTTGAATGCCTCTTCGGCTGGCTCTTCCTCAGCGGCAGGCACGACAGACTCCGTGAACTGTTTACGGCGGCTTTCGCGGAAGCGGATCCCGCGGCGGATCTCACGGAATAATGCAATTGAACCGGCAGTTTGTCCCGCACAGGATGCGCTGCCGGTTTT
>JAFTPW010000353.1:0-5953 GCA_017463075.1 Clostridia bacterium | reverse complement strand
TCCTTCAGACCGCCGTAAAGATGGGTATAAATATTGTAGTATTGTCTATATTCTGCCGCTCTGTCATTGTCGGGGAGCGTCCGGTCGCGTTCCTTGATGATCGCGTCGCAGGCGTCTTCCACTGTGGGATACAGTCCCGCGCCGACCATGGCAAGAATCGCTACGCCGAGAGCCGGTCCTTCGTCATTTTCCGCACGGATGACGGGCATTCCGAATGCATCCGCGAGCATCTGACGCCAGAACGCACTCTTGCCGCCGCCTCCGCAGACCTGCATTTCACTCGGAAGCGCACCCATGCCGTCGATGATTTCCACGCAGTCACGGAGGGAGTACGTCACGCCCTCGAGTACCGCACGGATCATGTGGGACTTGGTGTGAACCGCGGACAGGCCGATGAATGCGCCGCGTGCGTTGGGATCAAGATGGGGAGTCCGCTCGCCCATGAGGTAGGGCAGGTAGAGAAGCCGGTCCGCACCCACGGGAACAGACGCCGCTTCTTCCGTCATCACATCATACGGATCGCATCCGCGTGTTTCCGCTTCGGCAATTTCGTCGCCGCAGAAGTTGTCGCGGTACCAGCGGAGAGACAGACCCGCCGCCTGTGTAACGCCCATGATATGCCATGCACCCGGAACGGCACAGCAGAACGTGTGGACTCTGCCCTTCGGGTCGATGGAAATGTCGGATTTGTGAGCAAACACAACGCCGCTTGTGCCGATGGTGGTGAATGCCCGTCCGTCACGCACGATGCCGAGTCCGACAGCCGCCGCCGCATTGTCACCCGCACCGCCGACCACGGGAATTCCCGCGCGCAGTCCGCAGAGTTCAGCCGCAGAGCCAGTCGTATATCCCGTCACATCGGGAGATTCGTAAACCTTGCCGAGGTATTCCTTCGGGATGCCGAGCTTCTCAAGCACTTCATCCGACCAGCACCGTCCGGGAACATCGAGAAGCTGCATGCCGGATGCGTCGGAAACTTCGGTTGCGTATTCGCCGGTGAGCATGAAGCGGATGTAGTCCTTCGGCAGGAGAATGTGCCGGCATTTGTTCCAGTTTTCCGGCTCATGGTTCTTCACCCACATGATTTTCGATGCCGTGAAGCCGGTGAGCGCGGGATTTGCCGTAATTTCGATCAGGCGTTCCCGTCCGATAATCTGCTCAATCTGCACGCATTCCTCACCGGTACGTCCGTCGCACCAGATGATGGAATTGCGGATTACCTGATTGTCCTCATCCAGCATGACGAGCCCGTGCATCTGACCGGACAGACCGATTCCGGCAACAGCATCGGGATTCACGCCGCTCTCGTCCATCACCGTTTTCACGGATGCGGTCACTGCGTTCCACCAGTCTGCGGGATCCTGCTCTGCCCAGCCGTTTTTGGGCTGATACAGAGGATATTCCACCGTTGCGGACGCGATTTTCTTGCCCTCGGTATCAAAGAGAACCGTTTTGGTACCCGATGTGCCGATGTCTATGCCAAGTGTGTATTTCATATTGTTCACCGATCAGAACATCACTGCGTTGAGGATGTTTTCGAGATATTCCTGACGACCGCTGATGTTGTTCTTCACGTCGCCCATGGCAAGTGCGTATGCTTCGAGCTCTTCAATGGTCGCGGTCTGATCGGTGATTTTCTTACCGATGCCGTCGCCGTAGCTTGCGTAGCGGTTTGCCACGAATGCGTCGAGTCTGCCGTCGTCGATGAGCTTGTATGCCATTCTGAGACCGTATGCGAAGGAGTCCATACCTGCGATGAATGCGTGCGCGATGTCTTCGGGGGTATTGGAGCCGCGTCTGGTCTTTGCGTCGAAGTTGAGACCGCCGTTGGTAAAGCCGCCCGCACGGATGACTTCGAGCATGCAGAGGGTGGTGTCATAGAAATTGGTCGGGAACTGGTCGGTGTCCCATCCGAGGAGCATGTCGCCCTGGTTTGCGTCGATGGAGCCGAACGCGCCGTTGATGCGGGCAACGTTGAGTTCGTGCTGGAAGGTGTGACCGGCGAGGGTTGCGTGGTTCGCTTCAATGTTCAGACGGAAATCCTTCGCGAGACCGTACTTGCCGAGGAAGCCGCATACGGTAGCCGCGTCGAAGTCGTACTGATGCTTGGTGGGTTCCTTCGGCTTGGGTTCGATGTAGTAGTCGCCCTTGAAGCCGATCTTGCGTCCGTATTCGGAAGTGATTTTGAGCAGGTACGCCATGTTGTCAAGCTCTCTGCCCATATCGGTGTTGAGAAGGGTTTCGTAGCCTTCCCGTCCGCCCCAGTAAACGTAGCCGGAGCCGCCGAGCTTCACGGTCAGTTCAATCGCCTTTTTGATCTGTGCAGCGGCAAATGCGAAAACGTCCGCGTTCGGAGCCGTGCCCGCACCGTGCATGTATCTGGGATTGTTGAAGCAGTTCGCGGTACCCCAGAGACATTTCTTGCCGGTCTTTTTCATGAGGTCTGCGATCAGGTCGGTGATTTCGTCCAGACGTTCGTTGGATTCGGTCAAGGTTGCGCCTTCGGGAGCGATATCGCGGTCATGGAAGCAAAAATAGTCCACCGACAGCTTTTCCATCAGTTCAAACGCCGCTTCCGCCTTGTTCTTTGCGGACTGCATGGGATCGGATGTGCCGTAGCTCTTGTCAATGGTACCGACGCCGAACATGTCCGTTCCTTCAGCGCACATGGTATGCCAGTATGCAAGGGCAAATTTCAGCTGTTCACGCATGGTCTTGCCGCCGATGACTTCGTCGGGATTGTACCAGCGGAACGCCATGGGATTGGTGGTATCCCTGCCTTCGTACTTGATTGTGGGAATGTTGGGATAATACATCTTTGAGTCCTCCGGAAAAATTTTATATTTCTATTCACATTGTACAGTAACCCTCTGGAAATTTCGCGTCAAGTATGCTATAATTTATAGACAAAATTTGTCTTGGGAGAAATTGCATGTTTTACGAACTCAAGCATCCGCTCACTTCCGATTATTTCAAAACCGAGGAGGGTGAAAATTTCGCCTTTCCGTCCCATATGCACCACTGCTTCGAGCTTTTGTGCGTGAAATCCGGTGAAATGGAGGTGGAAATCGACGAAAAAACCTACCGCCTCTCAGCCGGTGACGGGCTTCTGATATTCCCGAATCAGATCCACTCCATGAAGACGCCTGAGGGAGCATCCAGCCGACATATTTTGTGTTTGTTCTCCACGCGTCTTGTGAGTGCGTTCTCCGAGAAAATCGCATCGCGCATCCCCGAGGACAACCGGTTCCGTCCCGACGCGTTCTATCTCAGTCAGCTTCAGCAGCTTTCGCAGAGCTGTACGAAAATCGCGCTCAAGGGATTCCTCTACTCCGTCTGTGGTGCCTTTGACGAAACTGCGGCGTATCTGGATGCCGGCGACCGTCCCGCGATGCTCCTGCACACCGTGTTCCGCTTCATTGAGGAGAATTACAGAACTGCCTGCACCCTGTACGATCTCTCGCGCCACACCGGGTACGACTACGCGTATCTGTCGCGGTATTTCAAGAAGAACGTGGGCATTTCCTACAACGACTACGTGAATCAGTACCGGATCAGCGAGGCGTGCTATCTCCTGCAAAACCGGAAGATGACCGTCCTTGACATCGCCAGCGAATGCGGATTCAACACCGTGCGCAGCTTCAACCGGCATTTCCGCGAACAGCTCAACACCACGCCTGCCGAATACCGCCGCAAAGTCCGCGAAAACACCGCCGCGGCACATTAAATCTGCTCTGCTATTTTGGACAAGAAATTACGCAATCCCGACGCGCATCCTGTACGCCTCTCCAAATCGTTTCCGCACATGAAAATTTTCACGGATTTCGTTTGACTTTGAGCCTTTCATGGGGTATAATTCTGTTGGAATTTTTTTGTTTCAGCAAATTCCTACATTTATTTATATAGATCTGCACTGAGGAGTAACTGCATGGCACTGGTTTCGGAATATTTCGGCTGTCTTTCCTTTGACGATACCGCGATGAAACAGCGGCTTCCCAAGGAAACCTACAAATCCCTGAAAAAATCCATTGACGAAAACAAGGAACTGGATATCAACGTCGCAAACATCGTGGCAAACGCCATGAAGGACTGGGCGATCGAAAAGGGATGCACCCACTACACCCACTGGTTCCAGCCGATGACCGGCGTGACCGCGGAAAAGCACGACAGCTTCATCTCACCCATCGGAGACGGCAAGGTAATCATGGAATTCTCCGGCAAGGAGCTGGTGCGCGGTGAACCCGATGCGTCCTCCTTCCCGTCCGGCGGTCTGCGCGCAACCTTCGAAGCACGCGGCTACACGGCATGGGACCCGACCTCCTACGCGTTCATCAAGGACAACACCCTGTGCATTCCCACCGCGTTCTGTTCCTACACCGGTCAGGCACTGGACAAGAAGACGCCCCTTCTCCGTTCCATGCGCGCCATCGACACACAGGCAATGCGGATTCTGCGCCTGTTCGATCCTCACACCAACGTTGCGTGCGTCAAGACCAGCGTGGGACCGGAGCAGGAATACTTCCTCATCCCGAAGGAAATGTACGACGCCCGCAAGGACCTGATCTACACCGGACGCACCCTCTTCGGCGCAAAGCCTCCCAAGGGACAGGAGCTGGAAGACCACTACTTCGGCGCCATCAAGCCGCAGGTTGAGGAATTCATGCGCGATCTGGACGAGGAACTGTGGAAACTGGGCGTTCTGGCGAAAACCGAGCACAACGAAGGCGCACCCGCACAGCACGAGCTTGCACCGATCTTCACGCAGGCGAACATCGCGACCGACTACAACCAGCTCACCATGGAAATGATGCAGAAGGTTGCGAAGCGTCACGGTCTGGTCTGCCTGCTCCACGAAAAGCCCTTCGGCGGCATCACCGGCTCCGGCAAGCACAACAACTGGTCCATGGCTACAAACACCGGCGTGAATCTGCTGACTCCGGGTGAGACGCCCTACGAAAACGCGCAGTTCCTTCTCTTCCTCTGTGCCGTCATCAAGGCAGTCGACGAGTATCAGGATCTGCTCCGCATCAGTGCGGCAACTGCGGGCAATGACCACCGTCTGGGTGCAAACGAAGCTCCGCCTGCCGTCATCTCCATCTTCCTCGGCGACGAGCTGACCGCGATTCTCGATGCGCTCGAAACCGAAACCCACTACGACCCCAAGGAAGAGGCACAGCTCCAGCTCGGCGTTGACATTCTGCCCCGTCTGCCGAAGGACAACACCGACCGCAACCGTACCTCTCCCTTCGCGTTCACCGGCAACAAGTTCGAGTTCCGCATGATCGGCTCCTCCAACTCCATCGCGGGCTGCAACACCGTTCTGAACACCGCGGTTGCCGAATCCCTCCGTCAGTTTGCGGATATCCTCGAAGTTGCCGAAGATTTCCATACCTCGCTGAACACCCTCATCCGCGACACGATCAAGAAGCACAAGCGGATCATCTTCAACGGCAACGGCTACGACGACGCGTGGATCCGGGAAGCAACCGAGGAACGCGGACTTCTCAACCTCAAAACCACACCCGATGCCCTGCCCTACTACCTCGCCGCCAAGAACATCCGGCTCTACACCATGCACAACGTGTACACCGAGACGGAAATGCGCTCCCGCTACGAGATCATGCTGGAGAATTACTCCAAGACGATCAACATCGAAGCGGCTACCATGGTGGATATGGTGCGCAAGGGAATTCTGCCCGCGATCACGTCCTACTCCAAGGAAATCTGCGAGACCGGCATTGCGAAAAAATCCCTCGGCGTCCCGGCGGATTACGAGCTCGGACTGGCGCAGAAGCTGACTTCCCTCTCCGCGGCAATTCTCAGCGGTGCAAACGATCTGGAAAATGAGATCCGCGAAGCCGCACAGATCACCGATGTGACCAACCACGCGTTCTACATGCGCGACAAGATCGTGATGACGCTGGAAACCCTCCGCCTGTCCGTGGACGAAGCC
>JAFTPW010000036.1:0-6156 GCA_017463075.1 Clostridia bacterium | reverse complement strand
GAACCCGAACCGTTCTCTTTCTCATGGGACTGGCTTGTACCGAGCGGACTTTCGTCCAAGGATTTCATCGCGCCATCCTCGTTTGAGTTCAAAAACGGGCGGTATTTCACGATGGGAAAGAAACTCGGAGCAATGTCGTTCCTGCAAATCCTCGCACCGGAACTGAACGACCGTCTGCTGGCGGATTTTCTCGATATGGAATCCAGCCTTGTGGTGTCAATGCACGTTCAGTCCGTCGATCAGGTCACGGCGATCAAGACGATCAAGCGAAAGATCACCGACCTTGACCGCAGTAAGATCGAGGAGCAGAAAAAAGCCGTAAGGGCGGGATACGACATGGATATTATCCCCTCCGACCTTGCTACCTACGGCAGTGAAGCGAAAAAGCTGCTTCAAGACCTGCAAAGCAGAAATGAGCGGATGTTCATGCTGACATTCCTCGTTATGAACACCGCCGATACGAAACAGCAGCTTGAAAACAACGTATTTCAGGCAAGTTCAATCGCGCAGAAGTACAACTGCATCCTCACACGACTGGATTTTCAGCAGGAAGAAGGTCTGATGAGCAGTCTGCCGCTTGGTTTGAATCAGATTGAAATTCAGCGCGGACTGACCACATCTTCCACGGCGATTTTCATTCCGTTCACCACGCAGGAACTCTATCAGAACGGCAAAGAAGCTCTCTACTGCGGTTTGAACGCCTTGTCAGGTAACATCATCATGGTTGACCGCAAGCATCTGAAGAATCCTAATGGCATTATCCTCGGCACACCCGGATCGGGCAAGTCCTTCTCAGCAAAGCGTGAGATTGCCAACGTATTTCTTGTCACCGACGATGACATTATCATCTGCGACCCCGAAGCGGAATACGGAACGCTGGTAGAGCGACTGAACGGTCAGGTCATTCATATTTCGCCGACAAGCACGGACTATGTGAATCCGATGGATCTGAACCTCAATTACAGTGACGATGAATCCCCGCTGTCGCTGAAATCGGACTTCATTCTGTCCCTGTGCGAACTGATCGTCGGCGGCAAGGAGGGATTACAGCCGGTTGAGAAGACTATCATTGACCGCTGTGTCCGGCTGGTGTATCGGGAATATCTGAACGATCCCGTTCCCGAAAAGATGCCGGTTCTCGGGGACTTGTATGACGAACTGCGTCGGCAGGAGGAAAAAGAAGCGCAGTACATCGCCACGGCACTGGAAATCTACGTCACCGGTTCTCTGAATGTGTTCAACCATCGTACCAATATCAACATTGACAACCGAGTGGTTAGCTTTGATATCAAGGAGCTAGGCAAACAGCTCAAGAAGATCGGGATGCTGATCGTGCAGGATGCGGTATGGAATCGTGTCACAGTCAACCGTGACGCCAAAAAATCCACCCGATACTACGCGGACGAGTTCCACATCCTTCTGAAAGAGGAGCAGACTGCAGCGTACATGGTGGAAATCTGGAAGCGTTTCCGTAAATGGGGCGGGATTCCCACCGGTATCACACAGAATGTCAAGGACCTGCTGGCATCCAAGGAGATCGAAAATATCCTCGAAAACTCCGACTACATCTATATGCTCAATCAGGCAGCGGGAGACCGTCAGATTCTCGCGCAGAAACTGAATATTTCGCCGCATCAGCTTTCGTATGTCACCCACTCCGGCGAGGGTGAAGGTCTGCTGTTCTACGGCTCTACGATTTTGCCGTTTGTTGACAGATTCCCGAAGGATACGGAGCTGTATAAACTCATGACCACCCGTCTCAATGAAACAAATTCAATAACAGGAAAGGAATACACATCATGAAAACAACCTACATCTGCTTCCGCCACAGCAATTTCGGCGATCTTCGCGTGATCCGGGAGGACGGTGAGCTGCTGTTCTGCGCGAAGGACATCGGGCGAATGCTCGGCTGCCGCGATATCTCCAAATCCCTGCACCGCTACTGCGGCAATGTCCGGAAACGCCCGTGCAAAACCGCGTCAGGCACCCAGATGATGAATTTCATCGACACCACTAATCTCGCTCACCTGTTTGCCCACTGCAAAAATCCTGCGGCGGAGGAAGTCAGTGACTGGCTGATGGAAACTGTCATTCCCCGGGCATGGCGGGCTGAGGTGCGGCACAATGCTCTGGAAGAATTCGTTGCCGACGGTGTTCCCGATGTCCATCTTGTGATCGGCGCGCCGGATTATTTCAATCTGCTCCGCGACCTGTTCCGGATGTGTTCTGCGCTCGACCGACTTTCCGGCGCTGTGATCCATTCCGAGACACATGGCAAAACCAGCACTCTCGCGGAAAATACAGCAAACCTTTGTGCCGAATTCTATAAGAAAACCGGGCTGAGAGCACAGGATGTCCGCTGTCCCTCGGATGAAATTCTCAGTCTGGTGGTGGACAATCAGGTGTGTTTTCCGGAGGATGCCGGCTACCTCACCGGGGAGAAAATCGCCCATCAGACCGCAGAAGTAATGGCTGACTGCATCATGAGTCTCTGCCATGGCTGAATCGAAACCCCATCTGCATTTTGATGAGAAAAAGCCGCCGTCGAAGCTGATTCATGTCACAGCAGACACACCCATTGATATGCTTGCCATGCAGTTTCACCGTGAAGCCTCGGAATCCGACAATTCTGCGGCAGAAGCGGCGGACACGGGTATCGCGGCGGCTGATGTGACTTTCCGGATCGTACGGGAAACATCCCATCACCGGAAACTGAAAGCCCGGCGCGATCTTCCGGAGCAGACCGAACAACCGAAATCTACCAAGCTGCAGCAGAAAACGGCTATCAAAAAGGAATACGCCGATGCGAAACGCAGTTCCGGCGAAACAGCAAAGGCCTCCGAAATTGCATCCCGTGCCGCAAAATCCGCAGGTGAAAAAGTACGCCGGACTGTGGAATATGTGCGGAAAAACAGTCATGTGATTTTGATCGTGCTTGCCATCGGTGCCCTGCTGATGATGTTCATGAGCATTATTTCTTCCTGTGCCATGATGTTTTTCGGTGCACTCGGAAGTATCAGTTCAACTTCATATCAGAGTACGTCGGAAGATATTACGGAAGTTGAAGCAGCATACTGTGAGATGGAAAACGTCTTGCAAGAGAAGATCGACAACTATGCCGTACATCACCCCGGTTATGACGAATACCGCGTGACAGGAACCGTTCTCGGACATAACCCGTATGTGCTGACTTCCATTTTATCAGCAATTCACGGTGAATACACCCTGCCCGATGTGCAGTCCGATCTTGACACGATCTTTGGTATGCAGTATGAACTGACGGAAACGGTCACAGCAGAAACCCGGTATCGCACCGAAAGCAGAACGGAGTATGTTCCGTACCGGAATCCGTACACCGGTGAAGTTTACCTTATTCCGTACACTTATCAGGCACAGGTACCATATTCCTATACCATCTGTACTGTCACGCTGACCTGTACAGAAATGGAGAATCTTGCGGAAGACCTGCTGACGGAGGAGCAGATGGAACTGTACGAAACCTATATGGAAACACAGGGGAATTACCCCGATCTGTTTCCCGAATAACGAAAGGAGTTACATGAACCCAAAAATCAACAAACTCAAAGCGGAGAAAGCGAAAATTCTACGCCGCATCGTAGAAATGACCGCCCGAAACGAGGAAATCGACGCACAGGTTACCGAGCTTGAAAACCTAGACATCATCGGCATGGTGCGCGAGAATGCTATCACGCCAGAATTGCTTGCCGAACTCATCTATGCGGCGAAGAAAAATCCTCTGCCTGATCTGAACACGGAGGTGCCTGATGAAACCGAATAACCGAAAAATCCTGTCCGTCTTTTTAGCCGCTGTGTTCTGCATGGCGGCTTTTGCTTTGTCAGTGTCGGCGGACGGCTACTACAGCTCCGATGAATCCGGCAATACCACACCACCTGATTACATCGGCAGCATCACCATTGATACCGAAGGAATCGGTATCGAGACTGACAGCGCCGTGACTGATATAGAAGACGAAGTTGACCTTGACTCCTTCTTTGACGATCTGTTCAATGTCTTCGGCGGCACGGATGCGCTGACTCCGGTGGGAAATATGACCCTGATCGACGATATCCTGCAGGACGAAAGCACCACCAATGTCCAGCGCCTTGAAAATGAGCAGAAAAGCAAGCAGTTTATCACAGTGCAGACGAAGAACGGCAATTATTTCTATATCATCATCGACCGCTCCGGTGATACCGAGAATGTGTATTTCCTGAATCTTGTGGATGAAGCCGATCTGTTTGCCCTGTTGGAAGACAGCGAACCTGTATCGGAGGAAACCGCGCCTGAACCGGTATGTATCTGTGAGGAAAAATGTATCACCGGAGATATCAACACTGATTGCGAAATCTGCGCGGTGAAGATGAAAAACTGCACCGGAAAGGAAGTCGTGCAGACAGTACCCGATCCCGAACCCCAGCCGCAGAAAAACAACAGCGGTGCTATCCTGACTGTTCTGCTTCTGGCTCTCGGCGGCGGTGCGGTGGTGTATTTCCTGAAATTCCGCAAGGATAAGCCCCAAACTTCAGGCACCACCGATTTGGACGATTACGAATTTGACGACGATGATGTGGAATACGAAAACGTGGAGGACGAGGACGACACCAATGCACGGACTTGAGCTGAAAACCGAAGCAATCCGTAAACTGCGCCGCCGGATGGGAATGGAACAGGCTGCATGCCGGGAGCATCTGCTGTGCTGTCCGGAAACTTTGGCGCTCCCATTCCGGCAGTACCTGATCCGCGACCGGATTCTCGCAGGAACCGTCCCGGCACTGCTGACCTCACCGAACGGCATCTTCTTGTACAACGATCAGCTCGCCGCACTGCTGCGTTGTCCCCGACCGCTTGCCGCAGTTTATCGGGAGTACATATACGGGGAGATTTTTGAACCCTTTGATAACATTCCTCTGCTCACATCCGTGGGCGAGGCACTGGAACATACCGGAAATGACCTTCTCAGACGGGAATTTCTTGCCCGGAAAGCTGTTGGAGATTACATTAAAATGAACTGTGAAAAAGAACTGGAGGATTTACTTGACTAAACTTGTGATTGCAGAAAAGCCCAGCGTCGGAATAGCACTGGCAAACGTAATCGGTGCAAAAAAGCGTCATGAAGGATATATGGAGGGCAGCGGGTACATTGTTTCGTGGTGCTTCGGACACCTCGCAGAGCTTGCATCTGCCGATACATACGATGAACGCTATGCGAAATGGAGATACGATGATCTGCCGATTGTTCCGCAGAAGTGGGAATATAACATTGGTTCAGACAAATCCAAGCAGTTTGAACTGCTCCGTGATCTCATGCACCGCGACGATGTGACCGAGGTTATCAACGCTTGTGATGCCGGGCGCGAGGGCGAGCTGATCTTTCGCACGGTTTACTACCTTGCCGGATGCACAAAAACGATGAAGCGTCTGTGGATTTCATCCTTGGAAGATGAAGCTATCCGAAAAGGTATGTCTGATCTCCGTCCCGGCAGTGACTACGACGGTCTGTATCAATCTGCGCTCTGCCGTGCCAAGGCGGACTGGCTGGTGGGTATTAATGCGACACGCTTGTTCTCGATTCTGTATCACCGCAAGCTGAATGTAGGGCGTGTGGTATCGCCTACGCTTTCCCTGATCGTACAGCGCGAGTGCGAAATTGACGCATTCAAGACTGAACCGTTTTATACGGTAAATCTCGATTGCGGCGATTTTATTGTGTCCGGCGATAAGCTAAACGACCAATCCGAAGCCGATAGAATCATGCAGGAGTGCAGTGGTAAAACTGTCATAGTTAAATCCGTGGAGCGAAAAGAAAAATCCGAGAAAGCACCGTTATTATTCGACCTGACCACGCTTCAGCGAGCGGCAAACAAATCCCTCGGTTACACCGCACAGCAGACGCTCGACTATCTCCAGTCCCTTTACGAGAAAAAGCTGTGTACATATCCGCGAACCGACAGCCGTTATCTCACCAATGATATGGTTTCCGTCATTCCTGAACTTGTTCGGATTTCTGCTTGTATCTGTAAAGAGGAACAGCCTGTAACTATGAACACCGGAATCATCTGCAACAGTATAAAAGTCACCGACCATCACGCCATTGTTCCAACGGTCAGGACCGCAAAAGCAGATGTGTCCGTCCT
>JAFTPW010000352.1:0-3438 GCA_017463075.1 Clostridia bacterium | reverse complement strand
TCGGGATGCCCGGGACTTGCGGCGCGCGCGGAGGACTACCTGACCGGAAATATCCCGGCGGAGAAATACCCCGTCATGCACCGGCTTCTCTTCGGCGGCACGAATGCTCTGTATGCATACGCAAAAGCGCGCGGATTCACACCGGATGCGGCGGGATACCCGACAAAATGCGCGTTCTGCTGGGCAATGCGGGAATTTCTGCACCGGACGGAGAAGTCGGATGATCTGAACCCGGCGTCGTTTTACACGGAGATGCGGAAGAGTATGGGAGGCGCGGTATGACGGAGCTTGACAAGCTGAAGCGGGCGAAAATGTACATTGACAAGCTCGCGGACGGCATCAACCCGCTGGACGACACTTGCGTGGGTGAGAATGACGTGGTCAATCAGGTGCGTGTCGTGAGGTGCCTGAACTATGTCTCGGACGTGCTCGCGCAGGTGATCGGGAACGGCGGAAGCGTGATGAAGAAAACGGAGCGGCAGAAGAATCCGTTCGGCATTACGCGGGATCAGCTGGAGCAGTTTCCGTTTTCCGAGACGCCCCTGACCATCACCGAAATCAGTCTCCGCATCAACGGGCTCATCGACCGTGCGAATATCAAGAAATTCCGCTACACTGCCATCACGGACTGGCTAATGGCGTACGACCTGATCGAAACCATCACCGACGAAAATGGCAAAAACACCCGCTGTCCCACGGATGCCGGCAGGGAAATCGGGATTTTTCAGGAACAGCGTTACGGTTCGCAGGGGACGTACACGACGATTCTGTATTCCCGTGAGGCACAGCAGTTCATTCTCGATAATTTCGAGTCGATTCTCGAGTTCCGCGAGGAGAAGAAAGCCGCACGCCGCGAAAAAGCATAAACAAAAGACGTATTCCCGCTCGGGTTTACGTCTTTTTCATGTCATTCAGTTGCCCGTTCCGTACCAGCGGCCGCCCTGTTTTGCTCCGGCGGATGCGGGATCGAGCAGGCTTTCGTAATTTTCGATCACCTTGCGGAAGGCGAGGGCATACCGTGTGATCCACTCCTCGTCGTAATGCTTGAACCACGGCACCGTCAGACAGCAGCGTGCCTCGGATGCTTTGCAGGCTTCGTCGAGGAGTCGCACGTCACGGTGGGCATTGGCGATTCTCGATGGCTTGCCCGTGTGGTACAGATCCATCGTCTTGAAGAGATTGTGCGTATGCAGGCACCAGTTTGCACCGTCCCATGTGGTAACGCCTTCGGCACGGACAGCCTCGCAGAATTTTCCGACGGGAAGTCCGCCAAGCTCTTGGGGACGGTATCCGCCGATCGCGTTGTACCAGCCCGCCATGTTCGAACCGACGGATTCATCGGCACGCACGGCATACAGTCCCGGCAGACCGTCAAGGAGATCCCAGAAGCGGTTCATGGCACGGCGGATTTCGGCGCACCGTTCGTCGTAGTGCTTCAGCTGACCGCGCGCAAGAGCCACACAGAGCTGATTCGCACGACCCTTCATGCCGCCGAGCGCGATTCCCGCATAGGGAGCCAGCTCCTCGCTTTCAATCCAGTCCGCGTTGTTCCGTTCGTAATGTGCGTACGCGATGGCACGGTCGTACATGGCGCGATTGTCAGTCACCAGCATGCCCAGTTCCCCTGCCGCGAAGGATTTTCCGCTCATGAGGGACATGGCACCGATATCGCCGATGGTTCCGAGCCGGCGTCCCTTGTAAAGACCGCCCTGCGCGTGGGAAACATCCTCGATGACGGTGATTCCGTGACGGCGTGCGATGTCCATGATCGGATCCATGTCGCACGGGTATCCGCTGTAATGCACCGCCATGATCGCACGGGTGTGAGGCGAAATGCACCGCTCAAGATCGGCGGGATCCAGCACGAAATGCTCGTCGATGTTGGCAAACACCGGAGTCGCACCGAAGGAGAACGCCTGCGCCACACTTGCCCAGTAGGTTTTCGTGGGACAGATGATCTCGTCTCCGACGCCGAGTCCTGCCGCAAACATGGCAGCCGTGAGGGACATGGTTCCGCTGGAAAACGCGAGCGCATGCCGGCATCCCAGCCAGTCCGCGAATTCCTTTTCGAACGGAATCGTCAGATCGGTGCCGGAGAAGCTGTTTCTGCGGATCACGTCCAGTGCCGCCGCTTCATCCTCGGGGGTGATGATGGGCCAGCGGAACAGATCCTCGGGCGGATTGACAACGACGGGAGTGCCGCCGCATATTGCCAGTTTTTCCATGGTTGTCTCCTTCCGTCAGTTCAGTCCCAGCAGGCGTTCCGCGTTGCCATGGCAGATTTTTTCGTAAGTCCCGCGCGAAAGTGCACCGGACTCGGCGAGGGAATCGAGAAACGCGTTCAGCCGTGCGGGATGGTCGTTGAAGCTGGCGCAGATATCGCATCCGTAGAAAATCCGGTCGGCAAATTCCGTGAGAAAGCCCGCCGCATAGTCCGGATCGCGTGTGAGAGCGTTGCATCCGCTGCCCGCCGAGAGATCACAGCAGAGCCCGGGATACTCCCGCATCAGCTTTGCGATTCTGCCTTCGGTGACTTTGCCTTTTGGATAGCCGTTGCGGATTTCATCCGTGTTGTCGGTGGAAATCTCGCTCCAGAACGGCTGTGAATGCCCGATGAGAGTCAGATCCGGGTATTTTTTCAGAATTTTCTCGATCCGCGGCAGGTTCAGCTCGTCTATGATCCCGTACAGACCGCCTTCGTGCGGAGCGATGTGAATCAGAACGGGAAGACCGAGGGCTGCGGCGGATGCGAAGAGATTCTCCATGCGTGCGTCGTCCGCGTACAGATTTGCCGTCACTTCACCCACGCCGCGCGCACCGAGATTTTTGTAATGTTCAAGCAGATAGCCGAGATCGGACGACGGAGAATGATCCACCGCGCGCGGGTCGACGTTGCAGAACCACGAAAAATGTTCGGAATACTGACGGGCAAGCGCACAGGCACCTTCCGACGTCATGGGGAAGCACTGTGCCTCGGGTGAGACGATGGGCAGCAGGACACCGCGGTCAATGCCGAACCGTTCGTACATGGCGATCAGCTCGTCCGCGGAGAGGAACCGTTCGCCCGTGTAGCGGTGCTTCGGAGTCAGCTCCGGAAACGCCACCGCGTGAGCGTGAATGTCAATCCGTTTCACAGCACGGCCTCCTTTATTTCAATTCCGGTTAAGTTACTTGCACACCGCGATGACTTCGACTTCGCAGAGTACGTTCTTCGGCAGAGTCTTTACCGCAACACAGCTTCTCGCGGGAGCGGAGGTGATGTGTGCGCCGTAAACTTCGTTGAATGCGGCAAAGTCAGCCATGTCGGCGAGGAAGCACGTGGTCTTGATAACGGTGTCAAAGGATGCACCGGCTTCGGCAAGGACTGCGGCGAGATTCTTCATCACCTGTTCCGCCTGTGCCTTGATGTCGCCTTCCACGAGTGCACCGTCCGCTGTC
>JAFTPW010000351.1:0-3868 GCA_017463075.1 Clostridia bacterium | reverse complement strand
GTAGTACGCGATGTGATTCTCTTCCGCACCCTCCGTCACCCGGGATTTCGCCGCCGTCAGCACCCGCCGCGTGGCAAGATCCGCAATCTGCAAATGATTCCACGCCTCGCCGAAGATCATGCAAACGCCGCCGTCCCGACGGAAGAACGCCATCGGATACTCCGTGTGCGCAGTCTGATAGCCGTCCCGCATCAGGCGCAGGGTGTAGTCTCCCTCATCGGAGTTCACAAACCCGTGACGTCCGCGGCAGTTGACAACCGCAGTGTACCCGTCCATGAGATACACCGCAGAGGGCGCATTGCAGTCAAATCCGCCGTCGTCGTAATTCACATCTTCCGCGGTATCGAAAATCCGCACCGTCTCACCGGTGGGAACGTCAAGGGACATCACCGCACCGTCGGAAAGGAGGTACGCAATCCGCCCGCCGTCCGCACCGATCGCACGGATTTCACTTCCGCTCACAAAAAACGAACCGATTTCGTTCAGTTCAAACTTGTTTTCAGTCATAATTCTCTCTTTTTTCAGAATGGATTTGGTTTATTTATTATAACATTCCCGGATAGTTCTGTCAAGTTCACCGAAAAGGTATTGTAATTTCTGCGATAACTGTTGTATAATGGAAGAAAACAAGACAATTAACGCAAGCCAACCCTATGTTTACCAGACCAACGCCGCCTTTTGTCATTCAGAGGGCGTGTTATCCAAAAAAACAAAGCGGAATGTCCCGCCCGAAGAATCCTTGCACATCCTACTCAGATGGGCATATGTCCGTGGTATTCCTGCCTGTTCAGGTGAAGGTTACTCACGAACGATTT
Source organism: Clostridia bacterium (assembly GCA_017463075.1). Lineage (GTDB taxonomy): Bacteria > Bacillota > Clostridia > Oscillospirales > CAG-272 > UMGS1696. Next base: position 3,053 of record JAFTPW010000351.1, on the reverse strand, counting down.
TACAAACGTTTTCCGCAAATCTTATACCTTCAAACTGTATGTTATCACAAAGTGAGTACTCTTCAGCTGAACAAGTATGATAACCACGGACATATTCACAGCCGAGCAGGACATGCACAGATTCTTCGGGCTCGAGGTATCGTTTGGAACACAAGTGATTTTCGCCCTCTGAATGACAGGATTGCCCGCTGGGTTGGCTGACATCAGAGATTACTTAAATATATAAAACACCACCACACGGAGGTACGCATGAACAAAATCAAAATTCTCCTCACCGGCATCGGCGGCTACGCATCGATCTATGTGAACCCTCTGTTAGACAGCATACTGGATAACAGCCTCGACAACAAATACCCCGACTGCGAAATCACAGCCTGCGCTGATCCCTATCCGGATTCCTGCCCGCGCATCGCCGAAATCCGCGAGAAAAACATCCCCGTCTACGCCGACATGAACGACTTCTTCGCCGACGGCGGAACGGCCGATCTCTGCGTCATCACAACCCCGATCCACCTGCACGCACGCCAGATGAAAACCGCATTCGCACACGGCTGTCACGTTCTCTGCGAAAAGCCCCTGTGCGGTGACGCGTGTGACATCGACTCCCTCCTTGAAGCCGAAGAAGCCAGCGGAAAATACGCCGCCATCGGCTATCAGTGGTCGCATTCCCCGGCGATTCAGGCACTCAAGGCGGACATCATGGCAGGACTTTACGGAGACCCCGTGATGCTCAAATCCATCGTACTCTGGCCCCGTGACCGCGCGTACTATGCAAGAGGATGCGGCTGGGCAGGCAAACTCCGCTCCGCTGACGGCTCCCTCATCCTCGACAGCGTCGCAAACAACGCCACCGCGCACTATCTGCACAACATCCTCTACGTCCTCGGCGAAACCGTGGATTCTTCCGCAATGCCGACCGGCGTAAAGGCAGAACTGTACCGCGCGAATGCAATCGAGAACTACGACACCTGCAAAATCCATCTGACGTTTGCGTCCGGTGCAGAAGCGCTCTTCATTGCCTCCCACGCCACGGACAGAACGTACAACCCCGTCTTCGAATACCGCTTCACCCGCGGCACCGTCACCTACACCGAAGCGGACGGCAGGCGCGAGATCATCGGAACCCTCCCGGACGGCACGTCAAAGAACTACGGCAACCCGTTCAACGATCCCACCACCAAGCTCACCCGCGCAGTCGAAGCCGTGAAGAATCCCGCCGTCAAACCCATCTGCGGCATCCGAGCGGCATCCGCGCACGCAAAAGTCATCGCAGAAGTGCAGAAATCCGGCATCACAGACTTCCCGCAGGAGAAAATCCGCGAAAACGCCAAAGGCACCGGCGTGTACGTGGAAGGGCTGTATGAAGAACTCATGGCGCTTTATGAGAATGCATAATGCAGAACAGACGTGTTCGATAACTGGATTTCAGCGCAAAAATAAATACCACGTAGGGCGGGGGTTCAACTCCCGCCGCAAATTTTAACTGACTCCACGGCGGCGCGCAATCGGTTTCCGACAAACTGCCCGTCCCACAACCGCATGTTTACAACGCACTCAACCAACGTTCAACCAAAACCAACCACCGTTCCCTTCCGAATGGTGAAATCTCATGATACAATAGAGCCATCAAAGCGGAACTCCCGCTGAAAGGACGGTACACCACATGACACTCGGCGAAAAATTATCCGAAAAACGGCGCGCAAAAGGCTTCACGCAGGATGACGTCGCGGAAAAGCTCGGCGTGACTCCGCAGGCTGTCTCCAAATGGGAGAATGACGCGTCCTGCCCCGATATCTCCCTCCTGCCGACGCTCGCATCCCTCTACGAAACCACCATCGACGAGCTTCTCTCAAAGGAATCCGCACCCGCCGTTTCCTATCTCCCGCCGGAGAAGCGCAAAAACTTCAACGACATGGTCTTCCGCATCCTCGTGCAGGACGGCGGCGACAAAGTGAAGGTCAATCTTCCCATGCCCCTCGTGAAATTCGCGCTTGAAACCGGCATCCAGCTCGGCGGCATGAACATCAACGTCGGCGACACGGATCTCTCAAAAATCGACTTCGGCGCGCTCATCCAGATGGTCGAGAACGGTCTGATCGGACGGCTCGTTGAAATTGAAGGCGAAGACGGCGAAAGCGTCATCATCGAAGTATCATGAAAATCGAAATTTTTGACGGCGGCGAGCGGGTCATCCGTCTTCTCTTCCCGACCGCAGTCCTCTTCAACCGCCTGACCGGACACATCGCCGCGAGCATGATCCGGAAAACCCTTGACGGAAAAGCAGAAGAAATTGACGCGGAACTCTCGGATCTCGAAGAAATCGCGGACACCCTCCCGGACAGCGGCATTGACGGCGAAAAACTCTCCGCGCTGTTTGCCGAGCTCCGCAGATTCAAGCGCACCCATCCCGGTTTTGTCCTCGTTGACGTACAGGACGAAGAAGGCGACGGGATCGTAATCACCCTGTAAACAGAAAAAATGACGTAAAACCCGCGGATGGGAATTACGTCATTTTTGTTTGGCTTATCTTACTTCTTCACGAAATGCAGAACAACGGAGTCGCCGTCCTTCCAGTTCTTGGTCAGATTCAGACCCGCGTTCATGAGGGTGTCACCGCGGTATTCCACGCCGTTGTCGTCGACGTAAACCGCATCGGGATCCAGCCCCTGCATCTTGAGGAAGTAAACGGGATGGATCGAGGTGCGGATGACCACGAAGGTTGCGAGAGCCTCGGACTTATCCTCACTCACGTACATCCACGCCGCGCAGTGACCGATCTTGCCGTTGACCTTGTCCGAGGGCATGATGAGACGGTACAGATCGCCCTGATTGATGACATTGTAGTAGCGGTGGTACGCGTCAACCTGCTTGCTCATCAGTTCCTTTTCCTCGTCGGTGAGCTTGGTGAGGTCGAGCTCGTAGCCGAATGCGCCCGCCATAGCGACATTGCCGCGGGTCACAAAGGAGGTCTGACGTCCGGTCTGGTGGTTCGGAGACGCGGAAACGTGGCAGGACATGGAGGACGCGGGATATACCATGGAGGTACCGAGCTG
>JAFTPW010000035.1:0-3830 GCA_017463075.1 Clostridia bacterium | reverse complement strand
CGGCGTTCATGCACCGTCAGATCCCGCATGGATTGCAAATGACGTTAAATGCAGAGCCAAGCTCCGGTACGCTCACAGCGAAGCCGACGCCGTTTTCAACCGCACGAGTGAGCATGACGGCTTAATCGAGTTTGCAGAACCCCAGCGCGCACCCTCACCCGGTCAGTTCGCCGTCCTGTACAGCGAAGACTGCGTCATCGGTGCGGGCGTTATCGCGTAATTCCCATGATTCATTTTTCATCATACCGTGAAGAATGAATCATTTTTTTGCCCGAATTCCGTTGTATGTATAAAAGGAAGAAAAAATCATGTCCATCCACATCGTTCACCTCTGCCGTGACTACGCCGTCGTTGTCAAGCCGTACGGGATCCTCAGCGAAGGCACATCCCCCGACGCACTGCCGGTCATTCTCGAAGCCGAACTGAAGCAGGCAGGCACAAACTTCGAAAGCATCCATCCCGTCCACCGCCTCGACCGCACGACTGAGGGTCTGATCCTGCTCGCGCTGAACAAAAAAGCCGCCGCACAACTGTCACAGATGGTGCAGGAACGTCAGATTCAGAAGCACTATACCGCATTCCTCACCCGTGACGCCGGTCTTGCAGAATCCGATACCCTCATCGACTACCTCTTCTTCGACAAGCGCGCGGACAAATCCTTCGTCGCATCGAAAACGAAAACCTCCGCCAAACTCGCCCAGCTCACCTATACCCTCACCGAAACCCGGCAGATCGGCGATACCGCGGTCACACGTGCGGAGATTGACATGCTCACCGGGCGTACCCACCAGATCCGCGTCCAGTTCGCCAGCCGGAAATCGCCCCTCATCGGTGACAGAAAATACGGCAGCCGCGTACACTGCAAAGCTCCGGCGCTGTTATGCACAGGGATCGTGTTCGAATGGAAGGGTGAAATGAAGACGTACAGCATCCCGGCGGAGTTTCCGGTGGTGTAAGAATATGACCGCGCCGCAGGCTGAGTTTACCGAGGAAATCCAGTGTCCCGAAAAATAAGATATGTTCGCATACGCTCAAAGCTGCACGTTGTAAAATCCCTCGCCCGCCGGAGGCATTGGGTCCAGGCACTCCTGGCAGCCGAATCGAGAGCCCGGCTGTGGAGGGTTCTCGCGCCCGCCGCGCAGGCGTTACAAATAGAATCAAAAAGCGGAGCTTTTTTACCTCAGATCCCTAACGCCTTAGGTAAAACCAAACCCCAGCCGACTGCAAGTCAAACCACTGCCGCCTCACATTAGTGCAAAACCACCAAAATCCCCTGCAAACCTTCGTGCATTTCTCCAACCTGTCCATTGACTTCACCCACCAAAATGGAGTATAATACCAATCGTGTGCGTATGCCTGCATTCCCGCTGAATGCAAAAATCACCGCACACAGTGAGGTTTTATGAACAAGACAGAGCGCATCCATTCCACCGCAGCCGTACAAACTGAGACCCGGCGCGGCATTTCCGGCAACTCCGTCGTCCTTGACGCAATCACCGGTTTTGTGAAGAAGAATATCGTTCTCACAATCGCCGCCGCTCTCGCCATCGTTACATCCGTCATCGTACCGCCGGATTCCGCATATCTCGGCTACTTTGACTTCCGTACCCTGACCTGCCTCTTCTGTACCCTTGCCGTGATCTGCGCCCTCGGGGAGATCCGTTTCTTCTATGTCTGTGCGGAAAAGATCATAGGCCTCGCAAAGAACCTCCGTCTTGCCGCTATTGCCCTGGTGTACATCACGTTCATCGGTTCCATGCTCATCGCCAATGACATGGCACTGCTTACATTCCTTCCGCTGGGATACATCGTTCTGCACTGCACCGGCAACGAGCGTTATATGGCATATATATTCATCCTCCAGAACATTGCAGCCAACCTCGGCGGCATGCTCACACCCTTCGGAAATCCCCAGAACCTGTACCTGTACTCCTATTTTGCGATCCCGAACGGCGAATTCATGCTCACCATGCTCCCTCCGTTCATTCTGTCCGTGCTCATCATCACTCTGTGCTGCCTTGCACTGCCGGAAAATCCGATCCACTACGCGGGAGAAAAGACCGAAATGCCCGTCGGCAGAATGGCAGCGTACCTCGTTCTGTTTGCAATTTCCATCCTCGTGGTGTTCCGCGGCATCCCCTACTGGCTCGGTCTGATCGTGATTCCCGCCGCACTGATGGTGCTCGAACCCAAGGCGCTGAAGAATGTCGACTACGCACTTCTTCTCACCTTCGTGTGCTTCTTCATCTTCTCCGGCAACATGGCACGGATTCCCGCTGTATCGGGCCTGATGCAGGCACTTCTGGGTCAGTCCGATCACGCAGCCCTCTTCACCTCCGCAATGTCCTGTCAGGTGATTTCCAATGTACCCTCCGCAATTCTTCTCTCCAAGTTCACCGAAAGCTGGAAGCCCCTCCTGTACGGCGTGAACATCGGCGGATGCGGTACTCTGATCTCCTCCCTCGCAAGTCTGATCACCTTCCGTACCTACAACAAGCACAATCCCGGCCATGCTGGAAGCTACATCAAGACGTTCACCGTTATGAACTTCGCCTTCCTCGCCGTTCTGCTGGCACTGTGCATGCTGCTGGTTTGATCCCGCCGATGGGAAATATACTGACATATATCGCATAAACAAAATAGATAACCCCCGGATTTTGTGAGATTCAATCCCACAGTTTCCGGGGGTTTTGTGTTGTTATTCCGTCGCCGGAGGTGCGTCCAGTTCGTTTCCGTCGAGATCCCAGTACCGGAAGGTGCCGTCCTCGCAGTCGAAGCCGATCCAGTTGTTTTCCACATCCAGTGAGAATGCACCGCCGTGATGCTCGTACCAGTCGTATTCGTAGACGTATGCGGGAGTTTCGATATTGTTCCATTCCTCACTCCACACAATATCGCCGCCATCGGTCACAAGATCGTAATCAATCTTTGTAATACCATCCGTATTCTCTGCATATCCGCCCTCAATTATCATGATCCGCGAACTCATACCAAACTTAAAAGATATCAGCGGCTTTGTAAAATTGAGCCTTAGAATATCCAGATCCGCACCTATATCATCAAAGCTCCGCGCCTCCGGTTTGATCCGCATGCCGCCGTACATGGGGTGAGTCAAAATTACGAAATATTTGTATTCATTCTCTGTTTCGTACCGGTAAACCCGTTCTATGGTGACTTCTTCATGAAACTCCACCACCGGAAACTGCGCTTGCAGGAAATATCCGCCTGTGAGCAGTCCGCACACCAGCACAGCAGCCATCACTGCCGCAAGAATCCGGTATTTCCTCCGGGTACGCAGCAAATCCATAAACTTCCTCTTCGGTGATGTTTCTTCCGCCGGGAGCTCCGTTCTCAGCTTCAGAAATTCCACCGCACAGTCCGCGCAGTCTGAAAGATGCCCCGCCACCGCCGTTTTCGTCACTTCACTGACCACGTCATCGTGATACAGCGGCAGAAGATCCCGCACGATTTCGCAGGGGAGCCCGTTCTCATTCGTCTGATTCATAAATTCCTTCCTTTCGTGATTCTTCCAGTATCATCTTTTTCGCCCGGTGGTACGTCACCCTCGCCCAGCTTTCCGTTTTTCCGAACAGGGCGGCAATTTCTCCGTACGCGAGCTGACCGAAAACGCGCAGGGAGAAAACCTCCTTGTACGGCTCAGGAAGTCCGTGCAGAATCCGGTGAATCCGCAGGGCTGTGTCCTTCTCGGCGAGTGCGTCTTCCACTGATTCGTCACCGGCACGGTCGCTGAGCATCTCGTCCTGCACCTCGCGTCCGCGTTTTTTGCACCGGTTCAGCCACAGATTCTTCCCGATCGCACACAGCCACGT
>JAFTPW010000350.1:0-2704 GCA_017463075.1 Clostridia bacterium | reverse complement strand
GGTGTTTCCGCAGCCGTTGAAGTATCCCATAAATGAGAAAAGGAAGGAAACCAGAATGCAGTCGATCGCGTATGCCTTGAGATAATCCCAGGCGAGTGCGATGATAGGGGCATCTTTGGCAAAAATACCTGCCAGCAGATCGCCGTGGAAGAATGTGAAATAACACATCGCAACGCCAACGCCAAGCGAAGAAACAATACCGTAGCGCAGAGCCTTTCTCGCTCTGTCGAGTCTGCCTGCGCCGTAGTTCTGTGCCACGAACGCCGACATCGACTGCATAAACGCAGACGGCACAAGCATGATGAATGCGGCGACCTTCTCCGCAACACCAATGCCTGCCGATTCGGTCAGACCGATATTATTGACAATGGCGATAATTACGAGGAAGGAAATGCTCACAAGCAGATCCTGAAAGGCGATCGGTGCACCGAGCTTCAGTATCTTTTTGATATGCGCACCAACGGGACGAATTTCTTTCAGCTTGAAGCGGAACGGCAATTCTCTTTTGCGAAGGATGATAAGCGAAAGCACTACACTGACCGCCTGTGCAAACACCGTTGCGATTGCCGCGCCTTTTGCTCCCATTTGGAATACTGCAACGAGCAAGAGGTCGCCGAGAATATTCATCACACATGCGATTGCCACCGTAATGAGCGGCAATTTAGAATCACCGATGCCTCTGAAAATACTGCCGAGTAGATTATAGGCAACGATGAATACCATGCCTGACGAGCAGATGACAACGTAAGACACCGTTTCGTCAAAGGCTTCGAAAGGAGCGTGCATCAAGCGGGACAGCACAGGAGCGCCTGCGATCATAACGACAGTAAGCACCACCGCAAGCCCACTGAAAAAGCAGATTCCGCTGCCCACGATTTTTCCAGCCTCATCCTTTTCCTTCGCGCCGATCTTTTCTCCGACAAAAACCGTAAGCCCCATAGCAAGCCCTGTTACAACGAGTGTCAGTGTGTTCATGACCTGACTTCCCGTGGACACGGCAGACACATACACATCGGCAAGATCACCGCCGAACTGACCTACGATAAGAAGGTCGACCGCACCATACATTGCCTGCAAAAACAGTGCCAATAGCACCGGCAAGGCAAAGCGTATGAGCGGTGAAAATATTTTTCCTTCTGTAAAATTCTCTGACTGTTTCATTTTCTCCTCCTGGTGACAAACAAAAAACGCCGATAAGATAAACCGCACAAGCAGTTGTCTTAATCCGGCATCACCACTACGCTGTGCTTGCCCTCCGACAAAGGTCTTATGCGACATCTTATCCGGCGCTGTACATACGATTTACAACATCCTCCGATGAACTTTATCAGTATACCATATTTTACGATGACTGTCAATGAATATGCTGTGAATTTCCCGCCTGCAAATTCTTGTTTATCGGTAATACCATTCTACCACAGACATCCTCCGGCCAACAAATCCCCGTAGGCGATCTCATCGGTAAAACCCAGCTCGTCCGCCGTCATGAGAATAGATTTCATTGATTGACAGTCAGCGTCCCTTGTGGTATACTTATAATAATGCAAACGAAATAAGAAGGATGGTACAACGATGGACAAACAAAACTATGAAATTCTCAGCGGTGATACTCTGGTCGCGGTTTGGCAGAACAACACACTGACCGTGCAGAACGGGTCCCTGCTTCCGCTGTTTCTGAAACGGATTTCCAATGCCGATCTGTGGCTCGAAACCCGTGCCATCGACTCCCATCGTGCCAACTCCCGCCTTCTCAAAAAAGCACTCCGCCTTGCCGAAAAGGACGATATCTCCACGGTCATCCATGTGCACGGTGCAACGATCACCGACAACTACTGGATCCGTCCCATCGGTTCGAATATGACACATGAAGATGTATGCTTCACAGATGACTATTTTTCCAACCTCGCACTGAAAGGTACCTACAACAGCTTCAACCGTGCAGCAAACAGCAAGCGTTCCAAAACGCCTGAGCTGACCAACACCGGCAGCTTCGAGAAATGCTGGAAACTCCGCGGCGGAAAGTGGTGGATGTACAAGCGTGCCACTCACGAAGAGGCATTCTCAGAACTGTTCATCTGCGAACTTGGACGTACTCTCGGCATGAATATGGCGACCTACGAACGCGGCGACGGATGTGTGAAATCCTTCGACTTCACAGACGGCGCATCGGTCAATTTTGAACCGGCATCCTCTTTCATGGGTGACAACGAAGAATATACCGACGTAGTCAAAGCTCTGCAGAATCTCTGCCATGATGCCATCCCCGACTATATCCGCCTGCTGTTCATGGATACGCTCTGTGCCAATCCCGACCGGCACACCAACAATTTCGGACTTCTCAGGGATACCCGAACCGGTGAGTTTATCGGACTTGCTCCAAACTACGACAACAATATGGCTCTGATCTCCCGCGGATATCCGGCAAAACCAAAAGCAAACGATCTGCTGATCGTACTGCTGAATGACCTGCTGGATGAATACCCCGAATACGGTGCGTATCTTCCCGAAGTAACGGAAGAAATTGTGCGTGACACGATAGCGAAAGTCGGTATGCGGGTACGGACGCAGGATGTGGTTGATCTGGTGATGGGGCGGTATCGACTGATTGAACGATAAGTATTGAATATTGAATCCTCACTTCTGTGGGGATTTTTTGCTGCCCAGCACACGAGCCATTGCCATTTTTCTGAAATCCCCAAAAGTC
>JAFTPW010000349.1:0-3161 GCA_017463075.1 Clostridia bacterium | reverse complement strand
TGCCACAGCACGAAGAATGCCGCCGACAGCAAACCAACAGATATCGCGCAGACGATCATTTTTTCGCACCTTTCCACACGTATCCCATGCCGTAGACTGTGCCGATGCAGTCAGAACCCAGCTTGTCCCGGAGCCGCTTCACCGTCACGGACAGGGCGTTTTCATCAATATAGTCGGAATCGCACGACCAGATTTTGTCCACCAGCGTCTGCCGCTCGAGAATCTGACCTTTGTGTGCGCAGAACACGGCAAGGAGCTTCTGTTCCGTCGGGCTGAGCGTGATTTTCTCACCGTCTGCTGAGAAGACGAGCTCCGTGAAATCGAACCGGAACCGGCTGTCCTCGTAGATGTGGTTCGGTGACCGTTTCCGCAGAGCCGCGGCGATCCGTTCCTGAAGAATCGTCAGCGAGAACGGCTTTTTTACATAATCACACGCACCGGCACGGAACGCGGACACTTCGTCAATCTCGGCGTCGCGTACGGTGAGGAATATCACGGGTACATCCTGCACGGCGGTCACTTCGCGGCACAGATCAATTCCGCTTCCGTCGGGCAGATTCACGTCGAGCAGAAGCAGGTCAAACGTACGCTCGCGCAGAATCCGTCGTGCTCCGGCAAGATCGGCGGCGGCTGTGGCTGTGATTCCGTCGTTCTGTAAAGCGGCGGTGAGTCCTTCGCGCAGTGCGGTGTCGTCTTCAGCAATCAGAATTTGTTTCATAGGCATCTCCCGGATAGTCGTTTCCTGCATTATACTACACAATTGTGTCGTAAGTATTAACACAGCCGCAATCGGAGAAGGGATCGGAATTTGTGTCAGCTGGATTGATCGCGCAGGGGATTTGTGCTATAATGGAGTTACCGAATGACTGAAAAGGGAGAACGACATGAAAATCAGGTTTCTGTTTCCCATCGACGGCGATGTTCTGACTCCGGATGACGGCGAGCTGATTACGGAACCTCTGTACGGCGAGCGGCTGTGGATTCCGGTGCGGCTTCTGGTGTCGGGCGTCGTCGGCTCGAAGGATATTGATGTGACCGTCAACGAGCGAAAAGCGGAGAGGGTATTGAATCCCGGCAGGGACGAAATTGATACGGCATGCGATGCGGTTTACACGGTGAAGGTGCCGCTTGACGGAATCCGTACGACACTGGATGCCCGTGCGTTCGGAGCGGATGCGGTGATCCGGGTGTGGCGGTTCCGGGAGGCGTATCGGAAATACCGTCTTGCCATCGACGACATTGTGTGGTCCATGATGGAGCTGACCGAGCGTGCCGATGAGATTTCCTCCATTTTTGAGGTGCCGTTTTTCGGCTTGTTCCGCGATCTGCACGGGGAATACGGCACGAAAGTACACATGAACATCTACTACACCGACGAGACGGGCCGCTTCACGCTGGAGCAGGTGCCGGATAAGTTCAAAGAAGAATTCATCGCGAACAGTGAGTGGCTGAAGTTCACCTTCCACGCACGTGCGAATCTTCCCAACCACATCTATCAGCACGCACCGTACTCGGAGCTTCTGCACGACTATCATCAGGTGACGAACGAGATTCTGCGCTTTGCGGGACCTGAGGTGAACACCGATGTGAACGGTCTGCATTTTGCCGAAACCACACTGGAAGGCGCGAGAGCACTGCGTTCGGTCGGAATCCGGTGTCTGGTTGGCTACTACACGACGGAAAACGGATGCCCGTCCATTGCCTACTACCTGAACCGCGAGCAGAATGCGCACTGCTGCGGACGGGATTTCTGGGTGGACAACGCGGAGGATATCATTTTCTCCAAGGACAAGATGGTCATCGACCAGTTCAGGCTGGATGAAATCCGACCGCGGCTGGATTATCTGAAAAACGAATGTCCTCACGAAGCCGGCACCATGAATTTCGTCACCCACGAGCAGTATTTCTATCCGAAATTCCGGTACTATCAGGAAGACTACCGCAAAAAGATCTTCACAGCAGTGGGATGGGCGGCGGAAAACGGGTACGATCCCTGCTTCCTTGACGATGTATTCCGCTGAATCTGAAACCGAAAAAAGAAAACGCACGGTTCCGTAAAAATCCGGGATTCGTGCGTTTCGTTATGCGGTTTATTCTTCGAAGATTCCGTATGCGGTGAGACAGCTCTTGCCGATCTGATACAGAAGACCGAGTGCCGCACGCTTGACATCAATCGGAACGGTTTTCAGCTTGGAGGAACCGTGGACGCGGCTGCCGGGTGACGGAATCGAATCATTGAATACTGAACAGAAACACACAAACCTGATGCACGGGATGAGCCCGGATTCTCAGGTGTGTGTGCTTTTTGTTTGTTCTGCTGTAAAAATAGAACGCATTCATCCTGCGGCATTCCATTTGAATCCTGTATAATATATTCTGTGCTGCCAAATGGAATAATAGCTATACCAAAAGATCCACAGGAGGAATATCAAATTGACTATATACGGCTATGTCCGGGTGAGTACCCGGGAACAGAATGAAGATCGGCAACTGATCGCTTTGCGTGAGGCAGGTGTGGAAGAGAAGAATATTTTCATGGACAAGCAGTCCGGCAAGGATTTCAACCGACCGCAGTACAAGAAGCTGCTCCGGAAACTGAAAAAAGACGATCTGCTTACCATCAAAAGCATTGACCGTCTCGGAAGAAACTATGAAGAGATTTTACAGCACTGGCGTATGCTGACAAAGGAAAAGGGCATCGATATTGTGGTGCTGGACATGCCGCTCCTTGACACGCGGAGAGGGAAGGATCTGATGGGAACATTCCTGTCGGACATCGTATTGCAGGTTCTGTCGTTCGTTGCGGAGAATGAACGAACCAACATCCGTCAGCGTCAGGCGGAAGGAATTGCGGCGGCAAAAGCACGCGGCGTCAAGTTCGGAAGACCGTCGAAACCTCTCCCGGAAGGCTTTGATGAGGCGTATCAGCAGTGGAAACACGGCGAAATAACGGGAAGTGCCGCAGCGAAAGAGTGCGGTATGCCTCTTGCTACATTCCGGTACAAAGCCGCGAATTACGAAAACGCCGTCAGCCGGTGAGTTCGGTAAATTTTACAATAAATTGTACTATATTATAAAAACAGTCTTAAGATTCTATACACAGTTATTTTAACACAAACAACCAATTATTTCAAGTACCAAGTTGTATTTTTTTGATTTTT
>JAFTPW010000348.1:0-3784 GCA_017463075.1 Clostridia bacterium | reverse complement strand
TGGTGAAATCACAGCGGAGCTCACGCAGTACGCCGGTGAATGGAGCAGACCGGAATAAATTTCAGCCGGACGGAAATTCCCGTTCAGCCGCGCTCTCTTGTGCCGTCCGGTGAAAGGTGGTATAATACACTCAGCAAAAGCTTTTGACTTCATCTGAAAGGGAATACTTATGGAAATCGGAAAAACAATCCGTGCCCGGAGGCGGGAGATGGACATGACACAGGAAGAGCTGGCTGAGCTTCTGGATGTCTCGGTATCTGCGGTCAGCCAGTGGGAGTGCGGAAAATTCATCCCGGATGTGGCAATGATCCCCGTGCTGTGCAGTGTGCTCGATCTGACGGCGGATGAACTGCTCGGCATGGATTCGGCGCACCGGCAGGAAAGAATCTGCGAAATCATCGAAAAAGCCAACGGACTGGGAACCCGGGGATACCTGACAGAAGCCTGCGAAATACTGGAGACCGGACTGAAGCAATACCCGAACAGCTTCGAGTTGACGGAAACCCTGATGTCGAATCTGACCATGCTGTATTACGCCAACCGCGAGAGAAACAAGTCCGCCGGAGAACGTGCCGTGGAACTGGGTGAGCGGATTCTGCAAAAATGTACCGACAGCCGGATCCGTGCCAGTGCGGTTCAGACACTGACGGGGATTTACTCCGTCTCCGGCAATCAGAAGCGCGCGGAAGAGCTCGTCGAGCAGAGCATCAGCATTTATCAGTCCCGCGAGGTGCTCTGTACGGATGTGTACAAGGGTGACCACGGTATCGTATGCACGCAGATACTCCTCGGAACCCTCACACAACTGCTGTACACCGCCATGATGGGCAGCCGTCAGCGGGACAACGGCGAAAACTGGCTGAACGAAGACGAGATGGCAATGGTTCAAGGCAAGCTGCTGCTGATCCACCACGTCCTGTACGAAGACGGGGACTTCGGCTTCGGTCACTCACGGATGTGCGACATAGAAACATGGCTGATGCGGTATCACGCAGGGAAGTCGGACGAGAAAAACACGCTCCTGCACATGAAAAACGCGGCGCACCATGCCATCGAATTCGTGATTCACGTAGAAGAGCGGCAGGATACCTTCGATCACACCTCCGTCCTCTTCCGCGGCAAGCCGGGCGGCAGTTTTTCCACCAACAATCCGAACAACAGTGCGGAAATGCTCAGACACCAGCTTGCGGCACAGACCTACGACTTCGTGCGCGATACGGCACAGTTCCGCGAAATTATGGCGGAGCTTGAAAAACACGCCGGACAGTGGCAGAAACGCGGATAACACAAAAAGCATGCGGATTTTTCAGTCTGCATGCTTTCTTTTGTCGGCAAAATTGTCACAATTTATAATTAAAATCCCGAAAACAATTGCCCATCCGCCGGATTTGTGGTATAATGAAGAAAACATCACCGGAGGACTGTCATGTTCCGCAAATACGTTTCCAATACCTCCTGCGGTACCGGAACCAACTACATTCTGGAATTCAAGGAAAACCGCAGATTCACCGCACGCGCGTACTTCAAATGCGCCGTCACCGGACGACTGAACCACCGCTTCTTCTATATGAATCAGGTCAACTCCACCTACTCCGACGGATCCGTGGCTTACCGCAACAAGCCCGGCGGGAACTGGAAAATCCTGCGTGCAGTCATCGCGGACGGCGGGGAAATCGGACCTCTGAACGTCGAGGCGGGCGAGCTTGTCAATCCGACTCCCGTGACCTTTGACGGCAGGGCAGAGAAGACCGTCGCGCCGTGCGAGAAATTCTGGTCGGATGAGGTCACGTTCGATCTGCCTGAGAACCACTATCTCGTCTGGGAATGGGAAATCGAAGGAAACGGCATCCCGTGTACGCCAGACAGTCAGGTTCCCACATTCATGGACTACGGTCCCGGCATGAAATTCGACTACTTCTGTCCCATGCCCGCGCTCATCGGCATCGAGCGTCCGGAAACTCTGCCCGCAAAAAAGCGTGTGGCGTTCCTCGGCGACTCCATCACGCAGGGATGCCAGACCACGCTCAACGCCTACGCTATGTGGGTCGGAAAAATCGCAGCAATGCTCGCACCGGATTACCCGGTATGGAACATCGGGCTCGGTTTTGCGCGCGGATCCGATGCGGCGACCGTCGACTGCTGGCTGTGGAAGGCAAAGCAGATGGACGTTGTCGTGCTGACCTGCGGCGTCAATGACGTTCTCAGCGGCGAATACAAGGCGGGACGTCCCTCGACTGCCGGGGAGATCATCGGCTGGCTCGAGAAAACCGTCCGTGCGCTGAAAGAAGCCGGCGTCGACGTCATCATCTCGAAAATCCCGCCGTACGAGATGAATCAGCGGAGCTACGAGGAATGGCGCGCGGCAAATCTCGCAATCCCGGCGGTGGCTGCGCTCTACGGCTGCAAGGTCTACGATATCGAATCCTCCCTTGACGCAAGCGCCGTACTCGAGAGCCGCTACTTATACAACGCGCATCCGGACGATAACGGCGGAACCGCAGCAGCTGAGAAATTCAAAGCGACATTCCTGACCCAATACGGCTGGAATCTGTGAGGAAAACGATGAAATACACCACTCCCGCACTGGAAACAAAACGCCTCCGTCTGATGAGAGGTTCGCTTGACGACTTCCAGAAAGTCTACGAATACGACTTTTGCAAGCTCCGCGGCATCCTCGGCGAATTTGAATTTGTGAAGCAGGATCCCGAGAAAATCAAGGGCTTTGAAACCTACGCCGATGAGGACGACGCGCTCGACTGGATCATTTATCTGAAGGAAAGCAATGCACCCATCGGGAATCTGACCGCCGACCGCATCCGACCCGAGCTGAACGCCATCGAGCTTGCCTTCAATCTGCATCCCGATCACTGGGGTCACGAATACATGATGGAAGCCTGCTTCGCCGCGATGGATCACCTCTTCTCGCTCGGCTTTGACAACATCATCTGCGGCTACTCGGAAGGGAACCTCAGATCCAAGCGTGTCGGCGAAAAAATGGGATTCGAGCCGTACTCCGTCAAGGAAAACGCATGGCAGAAGAACGGCGTCCCGATCACCGACTACGACTGCATCCTCTCGAAGGAAAAATTCTACGCACTTCATTCGGAATACATAAAATAACGATATACAGGAGACAAACCATGACACAGGAAAACATCCTCGCAACCCAGAAACTGCTTGACTTTATCAAGCCCAGCGTCACCGCATTCCACGCGACCGCTGAAATCGGCAAGATTCTCGAAGCGAACGGCTTCACCAAGCTGTCCGAAGCGGCTGAATGGAACCTCACCGAAGGCGGCAAGTACTACGTCACCCGCAACAACTCCTCCGTGATCGCATTTGCACTGCCCGCAGGCGCGGCAAAATCCTTCATGATTACCGCGAGCCATACCGACAGCCCCACCTTCAAGCTCAAGAATGAAACCGAAACCGAAGCATTCGGCAAGTACGTGAAGCTCAACGTCGAATCCTACGGCGGAACCATCAACTCCACATGGCTCGACAAGCCGCTTTCCATCGCAGGCCGCGTGATCGTACGCGAAAACGGCAAGATTGTCACCAAGCTCATCACCATCGACCGCGATCTCGTGCTCATTCCCAACGTAGCACCGCATCAGAGCCGCACCGTCAACAACGGTCAGGTGTACAACAACGCCGTTGACATGATGCCCCTGCTTTGCGCCAAGGCTCAGAAGGGTGCTCTGAAGCAGCTGGTTGCCGACGAAGCGGGATGCGCCGTGGAAGATATCCTCTGCTCCGACCTGTACCTGTACAACCGTACCCC
>JAFTPW010000347.1:0-3757 GCA_017463075.1 Clostridia bacterium | reverse complement strand
ACTTTTATACGAACGAGGTACAGTGCGCTGACGGAACGTACGTTGATATGATTCAGTCAGCTTCAGGGGATTCTTTTGACGGTGTGCAGTTTTAAAGGTCTGACAGCTTTCTGCGGATATAATCGCAAATTTTACATTAGGGTGCGATACCGGCTGGTGCTGTCCAAATTATCAGAAAATCGTTCTGGGGCTCATAGGGACCACCGAGACCCTATTCGCCGCAGCCGTGGAGAGATTGCACAATCCTGTTACTTTAATTGTTTCTCTTCACTCTTCACTCTTCTCTCTTCACTGCGCCCCGCGCTTTTACCACTCAAACACAGTCTCGCATTTTGCGACTGCTTTTCTTGCAAAGCGCTTTTCTTCTTCGCCGACGGTGATGACAACTTCGTCGTTTTCCAGTCCTACAAGGGTGCCGCGGAAGGTCTTGGTGCCGTCAACTGCCGCGAACAGCTTTACGCTGACCTCTTCGCCCGCGCAGATTTCGAAGTGCTCCGGTCTGGTCAGGGTACGTTCAACCCCGGGAGAGGAGACCGCAAGCATGTACGCTTATTCGATCGGATCCGCTTCGTCGAGGATGGGGTCGATCGCGCGGTGCATCTTTTCGCAGTCCTCGATGGTGATGCCCGTTTCGGAGTCGCTGTCGATCGTTATGAGGAGGATCATATCCGCGCCCTCACGGACGTATTCAACGTCCCAGAGGAAGTAGCCGAATTCATCTGCGAGCGGCTGCGCCAGATCCCGCACGGTTTCGGCAATGTTCTTTTTCTGTTTCATTCAAATTCCTTTACATAAACAAGAGAGTGGACCTGTTCTCTGCCCACTCTCCATACTCTGTTAACTTACTGTACGTATATTATACCACAGTTTTCCTCGGATTGCAATACAATATTGCTGTGATCCGGTACAATTTTTACCTGCGGCAGCAAGTTTTCTTTGGGTATAACTCGCAAATCTCACTCTGCGTTCCTGAGCATTTCCCACAGCTCAGTCAGGCTGCCGGCGACGTAGTCCATCTCACTCACATCCGCAGGAGACGTTCCGTCGGGAAGTCTGGGGTAATAGTTCACCAGTGCCCCGTCGATGCCTGCGTTTTTGCCGCTTTTGCCGTCGATTTCCCGGTCACCGATCATGATGGTCTCGGCGGGATCGAGCTGATTGCGGTCGATGAGCGCCTGAATCGCATTCGGTGCGGGCTTGGACGGGAACTTGTCCTCGGACGTCACCCGGTCAACGAAGCAGTCGGACATGCCGAAGTTTGCGATGTGCTCCACGGCAGTCATGTTGCGGTGGGTATAGAGGAAATGCCGTCCGCCGCACAGCATGATTTCACGGAGAACTTTCTCGCAGTCATCGTACGGCACAACCTTCGGCTCGACTTCGTTTTCTCCGGTCACGTATTGCAGATCGACGAAATCGCGGTATGCTTCCTTCGTGATGCCGGTGTAATCCCGCGCCGCACCGTAGCTGACGCAGAGGTAACGCATGACCATCTCGGCGTCGAAATTGTCCCGGATGCCCTCGCGCTCAAGGATTTGCAGCAGGCATTCACAGATGTGCGGGTAGGAGTCGAACAGGGTTCCGTCGAAGTCCCAGATATAGTTTTTGTATTTCATGATGATTGGTTCCTTTTTCGTTACCGTTTCCGCTGGAGCTCCGCGATGCCGGAGGCAAGATCTTCGCACAGGGCGTCGATGTCCTCCCGCGTGTTCGTGTGGCTGAGACTGATGCGGATAGCGGAGTCAATGTCGTTCTGGCTTGCACCGAATGCTTCCAGCGCCGCGCTTTTCTTCTTCGAGTTTGCGGCACAGGCTGATCCGGCGGAAACGTACACCTCACGTGCGGAGAGGTAGTTGAGCATGGTCTCGCTTCGGATGGATGGCAGAACGATGTTCACGATGTGATCCACGCCGCGCACAGGCCGGTTGATCTTCACGTCCAGTGTGCTGAGCCTGCCGTCGAGGTATTCCCTGAGCTCATGCACCGCCGCGAGGTTTCCGTCCAGATGCGCGAATTCTTCCTCAGCCGCCGCAGCGAACGCCGCGATGGAGACGAGGTTTTCCGTTCCGCTGCGGAATCCGTTTTCCTGACCGCCGCCGGGCATGACGGGAACGATATTCTTCCGCTTGATGACCTCGGCGGAGATGTAGAGCGCACCCGCGCCGCGGATCGAGTGGATTTTATGCGCGCTGAGCGTGAGGGTATCAACTCCCAGCGTTTTCGGGGTGAATTTCGTTTTCATGTACCCCTGCACGGCGTCACAATGAACGACCGCGTCGGGGAATTTCCGCTTCACGAGGGATGCGGCGGATTTTACGTCGTACAGTGCGCCCGTTTCGTTGTTGACGAGCATGAATCCGGCAAAAATCACAGGGGACTGCACGTTTTCCAGCGTATCCGCGAGGAAATCAAGGTCCAGCGCACCGCCTGCCGTGGGAATGCGGATGACGGCATATCCTTCCTTTTCGAGTGCCTTTGCGGGTTCATCCATCGACGGATGCTCACCTGCGGACAGAACAATCGTGCCGGGGCTGTCGGGATTGCGCTTTTTGGCACGGGCACAGCCAGTCATCGCGATGCTGTTGGCTTCGGTGCCGCAGGAGGTGAAAATCACGAGATCCTTCGCGAAATTCGCCATGCCGAGGGTCTTTTCCACCTGACGGCGGGATTTTTTCAGAAGTTCCTTTGCGGCAAGACCCATGCCGTGCACAGAGGACGGGTTGCCCCAGACCTCCATTGCCTCCCGTGCCGCCGTCATTGCCGCAGAGGATGGCTGAGTCGTCGCCGCGTTGTCGAGATAATGTGTCATGTTACTTGATAATGAGATAACCGAGCATCTCGTTGACGTCATCGGTGTGGGTATCGAAATTCTCGGGCAGGGAGGTGTAGGTGAAGAGGTAAACGGTGGAATTCTTCACGCACGCGACCTGCATGATTTTGTAATCGAACTCGCCGAGGGTAGCGGTGTAGATGTACTTCTTCGCGTACAGATCATTGACGGTCGTGTTCTCGGAGGATTCAAGGACAAAATTCTGGAACACGGACTGGATTTCGCTCTGATTCAGCTCCCACCATTCGTCAACGGTGGTATCGGTGTATTCCAGCTCCCACGCCATCACGGAAACGGAAGACGGATCGGCAGCGGAATAATACGCACCGGCAGCGGCAGTGGAGTAGTCCACAGTCCAGTCATCGGGCACGTAGAAATAGAAGTCAGCCGCCTCATCGGACGCAGTCATGAATCCCGCCGGCGCGGAAAATTCACCGTCATCGGTGCCGCAGGATGCCATGGACAGCGCAAGTCCCGCGAGAATGCAGCAGAGGATCAGCTTGGTGACAATATTTTTCATGATGTTGAGATTCCTTTTTGAGTAAAAAAATACGGTACATTATAGTATATTGCAAATCCCATGAGGATTCAAGGGATCATTTGTAAATAAACGAACTTAATTGGTAGAAAAGCTCCGCTTTTCGAATGATTTTATTACCCCTCGCGGGGGCGCCTAAGAACCCTCCGCGTCCTGGGCTACCACTTTCATCTTTGATGAAAGTGCGGGATCTCGGCCGTTCAAGCGTTCCCCTTGAAAATGCCCGCCGCGGGCGCCATACCCGTGCAGTTTTGGGGTTGAGCGATCTTCCTATATCGCATGTGACACTCAGTTTCCTCGATAAACTCAGCCTGCGGCGGCGAGACTTAAGCGTACGGGACACTGACAGTTACTAAATGACACTCAGTTTCCCGGCTAAGCTCAGCCGT
>JAFTPW010000346.1:0-16757 GCA_017463075.1 Clostridia bacterium | reverse complement strand
GTACCGCAGGGAAAAACACGTGCCCTACTCCGCGCTGTACTGCGAAAAATGGGCGGATGTACTCGGCAGAAAATTTCTGAAAAACTGAATCAAAAACGGGATTGTCAGCTTCGTGAGCCGGCAGTCCCGTTTGTTTATGACTTTACATGGCTTCCGCGATGCACCGTGCGACGTGAACACCGCTGGCGGATGCGTGGGACAGCGAATGGGTGATGCCGCTGCCGTCGCCGATGATGTACAGACCCTTGCAGCAGGATTCGAGGTTTCCGTCGATGTCGACTTCCATGTTGTAGAACTTGACTTCGACGCCGTAGAGAAGGGTGTCCTCGTTTGCCGTGCCGGGTGCAACCTTGTCGAGCGCGTAGATCATCTCAATGATGCCGTCGAGGATGCGCTTCGGGAGTACCAGACTGAGATCCCCGGGCGTTGCCTTGAGCGTGGGCGTGATGAAGGCTTCTTCGATGCGGTTGGGTGTGGAGCGTCGTCCGTTGATGAGATCCCCGAAGCGCTGAACGATGACGCCGCCGCCCAGCATGTTGCTCAGCCGTGCAATGGATTCGCCGTAGCCGTTGGAATCCTTGAACGGTTCGGAGAAATGCTTTGCCACCAGCAGTGCGAAATTGGTGTTTTCCGTCTGCTTTGCGGGATCCTCGTAGCTGTGACCGTTGACGGTGATGATGCCGTTGGTGTTTTCGTTGACGACCGCGCCCTTGGGATTCATGCAGAACGTGCGCACTCTGTCGCCGTATTTTTCCGTGCGGTAGACGATTTTGCTCTCGTACAGCTCGTCGGTGAGATGCGCGAACACCTCAGCGGGAAGCTCGACGCGGACGCCGATGTCCACGCGGTTGGATTTTGTGGGAATGTTCAGCTCGCGGCAGACCTGCTCCATCCACTTGCTGCCGCTTCTGCCGACGGAAATGATGCACTTTCCACAGGTGTGGCTCGCGTGTTCGCAGTGGATTTCGTAGCCGTCGTCCTTCGCGGTGATGGTTCTGACCGGAGTATCGAAGTAGAAATCGATCTTTTTCTCAAGCTCAGCGTACAGGTTTTCGAGCACAATGTAGTTGATGTCCGTTCCGAGATGGCGTACGGATGCGTCAAGGAGATGCAGGTCGTGGCGGATGCATTCCTTCTTGAACTTCGTGCCCGCGGTGGTGTAGAGCTTTGTTCCCTCTCCGCCGTAGCGCATGTTGATCTCGTCCACATAGCGCATCAGATCGAGAGCCTGCTTCTTGCCGATGTATTCGTACAGGGTTCCTCCGAAATCGTTGGTGATGTTGTACTTGCCGTCGGAGAATGCACCCGCACCGCCGAAGCCGCTCATGATGGACCAGCTTTTGCATCCGATGCAGGTCTTCACCTTTTCTCCGTCAATGGGACAGCGGCGCTTGCTCAGGGCATGTCCCGCCTCAAACACGGCGATTTTCAGCTCCGGCTTTTTGTGGATCAGCTCGAACGCCGAGAAAATGCCTCCGGGACCCTCGCCGATGATTATAAGGTCCTAATTCATTTCTGTGTACTCCCAAATGCAGGGTTAACCGTTATTGTTATTTCTTAGTCAACCATTTCCGGTGGTTGGTAGAACCGCTCATCCGTATTATGAGTCTATACAAAATTACAGATCCATTATACCACATATTTTGCCGGTCTGCAACCTGTTTTCTCAACGCGGCTGCTTTTTGTGCCAGAGAACGAAGGAATACACCGTCGGGATTCCTGCCGCGGCGATGAGAACGGCGAGCATCACGATGAAACTGCCGAGGAACGCGTTCGCCAGAATGAGCACACCCGCCGCCGTCCAGATCCAGCCTGCAAACCGGTGCGTGCGGTTCCAGTTGTCCTCATCCGCCAGCGTCCACGGGAGTTTGATGCCAACGGTGTAATTCTGCCGGCATTTCGGGAGATAGTTGCCGATGATGATGAACATCAGACCGATGAAAACCATCATAAATGCGTTGTTGTCAACGTCAAGTCCCAGTACCCCGGCATAAATCGCGCCTCCCGCATACAGGGATGCTGCCGGAATCAGCCACAGAATTACGTGGATCATCTTCCGCGCGACGCCGTTCTGTCTCGGATCGGCTGCGGTGACAATCACGCAGAGCCAGTGCAGTGCCAGCAGGATCAGCGGCAGACCGAAAACGGTAAATCCGCGGCTGCTCCATCCGTTGGGCTCGCCGTTTGTGCCGAAGTGTGTTGCAATCTCCTCAGGAAGCCGGTTCCACAGCAGAAGCCCCGCCAGCATGGGGATGAGAATGACAACGGACGTGACGATGAGAAGGATTCTGTTCTGCTTAATCATGATGTTCTCCTTTCAGCTCCGTGATCCAGAGCATGATTTCCTCCAGAACCGATGCGTTCAGCTCGTAAATGATGAATTTCCCCTCACGGGTGTCGTGGATGAGGTCGGCCTCCTTCAGCACGGACAAGTGCCGGGATACCGCCGCCGCCGTGATGTCGAAGTGATCCGCAATCTCGCCCGCGCTCATCCGTCCGGCTTTCAGAAGATTCAATATCTCCCGCCGGGTCGGGTCAGCCAGTGCTTTCAGTGTTGCCTGCAATCCCATTCTGCGCTCCTTTCGCGGATTTCATTTAACATTTAAGTTAACTGTTAACAGTATATCATACTCCGCCGGTTTTGTCAAGAGAAAAAGGCAGGAATTTTCATCCCGCCGGTTCCGTTATTCGTTTCCGCTCAGCTTTTCGTTGATTTTTTTCAGTTTCCACCGCTCGATTCCGTCCGCGATGAGGTAGGTGCAAACAAGACAGACCGTGTAGCCGAGCAGCAGAACGACCGTCTTTCCGATTCCCAAGGCTCTGCCGTTCCGGAGAAATCCCGCGAATACAAGGATAATGGGACAGGTGAACAGCCATTCAACCAGGCGCCGCACCCAGATGTTTCCGCCGAAATAGCCGAAAATGCCAAGTCCCATGGGAATGGTCACCGCGAGCATGACAACGATGCCTTCCATGTACCGCTCGAGATACTCAAAGCCGACGAACCAGTGGCTCAGCACCGCAAGCAGAGCACAGCCGCCGAGACTCATAAAATACGCATGCGCGCAGTCCTTCAAAAACTTCTTCCAGTCGAATTTTTTCATCACTTCACCCCCAGTTTCTGTTTGATTTCATCCATGTACTGCCGCGAGACCATGAGCTTTTCGCCGTTCACGAGCGTTGCGCAGAGCCGGCTGTACTTCTCGGCCTTGATGCACCGCAGTTTTTTCAGATTGGCGATGACGGATTTGGAAATCCTCGCGAACGATGTGCCCGCCAGCTTTTCCTCGAGCTGATACAGCCGTGCCGCCGTTTCGAATGTGCCGTCCGCGGTGTAGAAGAACGTCTTCCCGTCCACGGTCTCGAAGTACAGCACGTCCCGCAGGGGTACGAAGTGAATCTCATCCCCGGCAGTCCCCGTCACGGTGTTGTCGATCAGGGACAAGGCGGCGATGATCTCGTTCAAGTCCCCGGTCAGCTCACGGCACGTGATTTTCACCTCGGTTTCCGCAATGTCCGGCTGGCGGATTACAGTGATTTTCATGAGCACCTCCCGCTCTGTTGTGTTGATACGATTGTACCGCAATTGCCGGGATAAGTCAATGGGGTGGGATGTGAGATGCATTCCGGCGACGGTAAGATGCAGAAAAAGGACGATTTGCCAACCTCACTCAGCAGTAAACCGTCCTTTTCGTTTCGCTATTCAATCGGAATCTCGAGTATTGTATGCCAGAGTTCCTGCACCGATCCGTCTCCATGATGTCGGTACTCCCAGTTTTCCGCGAGGATCACTGATTCCACGCGCGTAGGATCAATCGGCTTTTCAAAACAAAAGATATACTTGCCGTCATCCATTCGTCTGTATTCAATCCGATTTTCGGTATTCGCATACAGTCCGTTTTCCTTTCCGAGATACGTACCGTTGTTCAGCTTCACCCAAACAATCGTTGAATCCGTCAGATTTTCCCCGATCAGTTCAAGTGTAAAAGGCGTGAGATGCAGAGACTCCACTGTCACAGCCGTACCGTCAGCATCAACTCCTGTAACTCTGCTGTTCACGGAGACTGCGGTATCATCCTGACTTGTGAACTCCGCTGTAATCTTCCACTCGCCCTGATAGACCAGATAGTCTTCTAAATAATACATCCCATCCTGCGGAACCTCGGATTTATCATGGAACAACGACATTTCCATCTCAAGCGTGACAGTATCTTCTGCAAAGCCTTCTCTGTCAACGTCCCGGAGAGGATTCTTACCGCTTCCGCCATTCATGATAAACGGCACGGTTGTATCGGTTCCGTCAGGAAGCACATACGCCGTCATTATACCATATTCTTCATCTCCCGGCTCGCGGAAATAACACAGTGCCATGTATTCCCCGTCAGGATCCAGTACCTCCGGAGTTGTCACAGTCCCGCCGATGTGGATATTATATTCGTCAAACCACACTTCGGTGATCTCCCACTGCACGTCCTCATTGGTGGAGATCAGGTTAAGTATTTTCACATTCCCGCTGTCCACCGGAACATCAAAGACTGTGCCGAATGCTGAAAACCAAGCAGCCGCCGATACGGAAACCGCCATCAGAAAGACAGCTGCTGCCAGAATCATTGTTTTCTTCCAATTGAAACCTCTTTTTGCATGAGATTTTTCCTGTTTCATCGCATCCAGAACCTTGTCCGCAGTGCAGGCAGTCACATCATGCTCCATTGCCGCTAAAATCATGTCCGATCGTTTCATTTTTGTTCTCCTTTCCATTGTTCCCGGATCTCGTTCAGCGTCCGGTATAGTTTGTTCTTAATATCCGCTTCTGTACGCTCAAGCAGTTCAGCGATTTCCGGCAGTGTCAGTCCGAATCGGTAGTACAGGTGGAATATTTTTCTGTACAGCTCCCCTTTTGCGCTCAGATAACGGTCAGTCCACTGCAAAACCTCATGATCTGCCGCAATCTCCTCCACCGATAAGGCTTCAATATCCGCCAGCTCCGGAACACAGCCGTCTTCGTCCGGTTCATCGTAAACCTCATGCTGCCACGGATGTCCACGGTAGTAGCGAGACAACTGCTGTTTTACCAGTTTTCTGACAAACGCATCGGGTTCCCGGATGTAGTCCGTTCCGCGCTTTTCCAGCACCCGGTACAGTTCCAGATAAACCTCCTGCAAAATATCGCCGATATCCGCCGTGCGTCTGCATTTAACCGTCACCAATGCGGCAGCTTTCGTATAGGTGAGATCATAGATTCGCCGGAAATCCTCTTCAAACGTCATGGGCTGTCTCCTCCTTTCATTTGTTCTGTACTCTGTAAGCGGCAGAAAAAACGGAAATCGTTTCAATGAAAAAGAAAATAATTCTAAATATCTGAGATGCAGAAAAAGGACGATTTTCACCGTCCTTCGTCTGAAATCACCGCCACTGCACCATCACGTCGCAGTATCGGTCGGGATTGCCTTCGCTGAGCCTGCCTGTTTCCTGTCCGCGGCGGATGATGGTCTTTGACAGTGCCGGGAACATATTGCTGCACATGCGCTGTGCGTCGTCCGCGAGATGTGCCGGGAACAGCTTCCGGTAGCCGTCCGTGTATGCAGTGACACAGCGGTTGTATTCCTCCATGACGGGCGTGAAGTGCCGCAGGATGATTTCGTCAAACGCCGCCTTCTGCTCCTTCGTGAACGACGGAACCGTGACAAACAGCTCCGCACCGCGCTTTTCGATGTATCCGTCACGGATCGCACCTGCCGCACCGTCCTTCTGTTCCGTCGAACCGCGGTAAATGATGTCCTCGCATGCGTCGATGTTGATATCGTACATCATGGAACGGTATCCGAAGCCGCCGTATCCGCCGTAGACGGTGTGCGAAAACCGTCCGCAGTTGTTCGAGCAGTGATTCCGGTTCATGCCGATCCGGGGATGCGCGCCGGTTTCCGTATATCCGCAGTAACGCCAGTGATACCCGTCGTAGGATTCGGGAATCTCGGGATAGGTCAGGGGATTGAATTTCTCCGCCAGCAGATCGAACGCCATGGCGGCATACAGGAGAATCAGCTCGTCCTCCGTTTTTTCCGCCCGGTAGAACGGGATTTCAAGGATTTCCGCCGCGGCTTTTTCCAGTGCATCCAGCAACGGAACGACGGCGGGTTCCATGCATTTTCCCGCGTTTTCCTCGCAGTAAATGCCGTGTTTGTCCGAGAAAATCACGAAATCCGTGCGGTATCTGCCCTTCCCCTGCTCGATCATGGCTTCTTTTTCGATCAGATACGCCGTCCGATCCTCGATATAGTACGCCGGAACGCCGGTCAGCTTCGCGATTTCCTCCACGGTGAGCGCTTTTTCGTAGCAGTGGAACAGGATGTTCTGCGAAAGTGCGTCGCGGATGAACCAGCTGGGAAATTGACTGTCTTTACCGTTAAATTCACCGCTTCCGTAGAATCCCGGGTGGATTTTCATAGGTCTGAGTGCAGTTTCTTCCATATTCGTGTACTCCTTTTTCAGTTTTTTCCGAGCCTCCGCCAGCCGCCATGTGACGGTTCCTTCGGGTACGGCGAGAGCTTCGGAAATCTGTTTCACGGAAAGGCCGTCGTAGTAATGCAGGACAATGATCTCACGGTAAATCCGCGACAGCATGGCGATTTTCTCGCGAAGATGCGCGTACAGCTCCTCACAGTCCTCGTCAGGCTCATCCGGGATGCGCTCGATCACCTCTGCGGGGACGTCATAGGAATACATCGCGCGCTGTTTTCCCATGCTCCGCCGGAAGGATCGGGTCACGTTCTCCGCCAGCCGCCACAGCCACGGCTCAAACCGGCTTTCATCCCGCAGGTTCGGAAGAGATCGGACAGCGGCAAAGAGGATCTCCTGCGCCAGCTCTTCTGCTTCCTCCTGTGAGGACGTCCGGTTCACCGCGAAAGCGTACACGCGGTCTGTGTATAGTTCGAGAGTATCAGCCTGCATCGGTTTCACCTGCCTTTCGCTTATAAAGTGCACGGATACGGTAAATTATTGGGTGGGATTGGGGAATTTTTGAAAAAAATATAACGGACAGCCTGTACATTTCAGAACTGTCCGTTTGATTCAGAATAAATCCGAATGGGTTCCTGTTCGCGCGGCGGTTAAGATCAGACACCCTTTATCGATTTTGTAGATCAGCAGCCAGTCCGGCTGGATATGGCACTCACGGAATCCCGCGTAGTTTCCAATCAGCTCATGGTCGCGGTACTTCTCTGCAAGCGGAATCTCCGCCAGAAGTGTGTCAATCACCGCTTCGATCCGTTCCCGTTTGCAGCCGCGCTTCATCATCCGTTTATAGTCGCGCCTGAACTGAACCGTCGTCTCAAGCGTCAGCATCGTCTTCCCCGTCCAGTTCGTCGAATAATTCCTTCGCTGAGGAATAGCTCTTTACCGCGATCTTTCCGGCTGCAATGTCACGCGCTTCCTGCATTGCCGCAAGGGTTTCCGCGTTGAATTTCGGCTGTTTTACTTCAAAAGGAAGTCCGCCGACCATCAGCGACTGATGCAGAAAAATATTGATCGCATCGGTTACCGTAATCCCGAAGGATGCAAACAGATTCTCCGCGCTCTCCTTGACTGCGGGATCAATCCGCACATTGATGTTTGCTGTTTTAGCCATTATTCATCACCTCAGTATTATTATATACCAATGTGCGCACATTTGCAAGCGTTTGTGAAACATTTTTAACACAAAAAACGGACGACTCCGCAGAATCATCCGTTTTCGTTGTCTTATTCCATCACTTCCGCTACGGGGAGCTCGGTAAGTCTGATATTCGTGCAGCCGTACGGGATGAATTTCACCTTTTCCCCAGGGCCGATGGGCATCGCGGACATGGGTTCACGGCGCGCAATCAGCTTGTAGCCGGGCTCAAATCCCCAGTTGATGCGGCGTACAGGGACTTCCAGAGAAATCGCCGCAGTCTCAGGTGCGAAGGGCATATCGCCGATCACGCCGGTGTCGTTGACATCAATGCCGCAGGTGCAGGAATCCGCCAGCGCATACTGCCATTCGGTCGTGGGACGGACTTCCCAGTCGCAGTAGGGGAACTTTCTTTCCACGTTATTGCGGACATATTCGAGCTTCGTCCAGTCTTCGCCGATGGCAAGAGCGTAAACGAGCGGACCGCGTTCGATGGTCTTGAAGCCGGTGGGACGGTCGGCGAGCTTGATTTCGTAGCCCAGTTTGAGAGTCACAACGGAGGTGCCGCTCCATGTGCGCTTGAGGGAAACCATGGTGCCGGGTTCAGCAGCTTCGCCGTCGATTTCAGCGGATGCGGCACATGCGGGAATGCGGAGGGTCAGAGTGAAATCCACGTCTTCGTCCGCAGTCACGATGTAGTTGACCACATTGCCGAACGGGTAGAGGGTTTCCGCCTCGATCTTCACTGCCTTGCCGCCGATCTTTGTGTTCAGCACAGCGGGAGCAAGCGCGCATACGGTCACGCCGTCGTCAGCCTTCATGAAGGTGGACATCGCGAATTTCGGCCAGCCCTGATTGAAGTTCGCGGTGCAGCAGCCGAAGTTGGGTTCGAGACCGTACAGGTGGGATTCGCCGCTGTTGGTACGGAAGATGGGCTTTTCGAGACGCACGCAGGCAATCTGGTTGGTCATCTGGTCGTACTGATGCGCCCACATATCGGGAGTGATCGTTGCGGGAAGCGCATTGTACGCCAGCTTTTCCAGACGATCCGCCCAGATGGGATTCTTCGTGAAGGAGTACAGTACTTCGTAGGAGTACATCGCTTCGGTCACACTGCAAAGCTCGGTACCCTGAATCGGAGAGAAACCGGACAGGCATTCGTCGCCGGTGAAGTGACCGACAGCGGTGCCGTGGTATGTAAACAGATTGTCGAGCATGAATTCGGAGAAGGAGTCGTCGATCTCGCCGTTTTCGAGAATGGAGGAAAGACCGCCCGCCTTGATCGCCATACCCTGGTTTACGACATGGGAGGTCTGACGCCATACGTTTTCGGGCTCCTTATGCGGCCAGTCGGCGTAGAGACCTTCGTAGTCCATACCCTGCTTCTTGAGAAGACGCGCGAGGTCGAGAAGCCATTCTTCGGGATACATTTCGTAAATCGCGAAGATCGGGATCAGGCATTCGAACCAGCGGGAGTGCGCCCATGCGAAAATGGGGTACTGTTCGATATGCGCCTTGAGATTCTTGAGGGACTTGTAAACTACCTCGGGAATTCTCTCGTCGCCGGAGCAGTCGTAGTAGAGCATGAGCACCTTGTCGATCAGGTACAGAGCCCACATGTCGTAGCCGCCGCGTTCTTCATCGGTACAGGGACAGAGCCAGCCGTCTTCCTTCTGACCGGCAACGATGGCGTCGATGAACCGCTTTGCGCGCGCGATCTTGTCCCCATCGTCGAGGAGGTATGCCAGCGGGATGAAGCCGTCGAGCCAGTAGGGCACTCTTTCCCAGCCCTCGCAGTTACCGCCAACCCAGCGGCTGTCGCGGATGTCCGGCCAGATCTTGTCGAGATTGCCCGAGAGGCTTTCCGCCTGAATTTCCAGCTGACGCTTGAGCCAGCCGGATGCCTTCAGCTCCGCAGGGGTGTAGAGTTTCAGTTTGTTCATGAAAACGTCTCCTTTCGGAATTGTATAGTATTAAGAATTGTAGTTTGTCAGTCAGACACACGGAAAATTTCAAGTGTTCGTAACGGGATTTACATTATTTGAAGCGAAAAAGCATAATATATTCTTCTTCATTCTCATCAATAATCTCAAACCCCAGCTTCAGATACATCTGAACAGCGTAATTTGCTTTCTGCACAGATAACGATGCTTTCTCATATCCTCTCTGTTTGAGTTCGCAAAGCATTCTTTTCATCAAAGCAGTACCGATTCCATAACCTCTGTATTCTTTATACAAAGAAATTGCAAAGGATGGTACACCGTCTTCAACATGTCCGAAGTCATTCATGTCCCGAACCCAGACAGCGCCTGTTACTTTGCCATTCACTTCTGCCAGAAAACAGATATCATCCTTCTGTCTGCCGAAATCAGAAACATATACTTGAAGTTCAGGTGCCTTGATTACGTTCTTTTCCGGCGGCTTCTCTCCTTCTGCTATGAAAATAGATTCATAAAGAAAATCATTTAATAATGGGTATTCCGATTCTTTGATTTCACGAATCAAATATTCCATGCTTTTTACCTCAGAATTTCAAATTATTCGTATAAGAGGAGTCGTCCATCCCGCCGGAAACACAGAATCTCTTACAGTCTTTCCGCCAGAGCGATGACGGTTTTCGCGGATTTCTGTGCGGATGCCTTCGCGAAGGACGGGTAATCCTCACACGCGCCGCCGTCCGCATCATCGGAAATGGCACGGATCACCGTAAACGTGATCTTGTTGACATAGCATACCTGACCGACCGCCGCGCCTTCCATTTCGCATGCGATGCCGCCGAAGGTTTCGGTGATGTATTTCTTCACTGCCGAATCCGCAACGAACCTATCACCGGATGCAATGGTGCCGCAGTGGGTCCGGATGCCGTTTTCAGCCGCGATTGCGCAGATTTTCTCAGCGAGCTCAGCGGACGCGGGAATTTTCACGATGTTGATGCCGGAGATGAGTCCCACGGGATCGCCGAGCGCGGAGGTATCCATGTCGTGCTGAACACAGTCGAGGGACACCGCCATGTCACCGATGGACAGCTCGCGGGTCAGGGTTCCGCCGACGCCTGTATTCACGACGTAATCGGGGGCGTACTTCACGATCATGGTCTGAGCACACATGGCTGCGAACACCTTGCCGATGCCGCAGACCGCGCAGACCACGTCGCATCCGCCGATCTTGCCGACGGTGAAGGTGATGCTGCCGCATTCTTCCGTTTTCGCATCCGTCATGGCGGCGATGATTGCTTCCGCTTCGATCGTCATGGCGGCGATAATTCCAAGTTTCATATTGCTACCTCTATGTTTATCTGTTATTTTTCGAATTTCATCTCCCAGCCGCAGGCATCGGACGGCATGACCCACGCGCCTCGGGGTGAGAATGCGACAGAGCCGACTGCGGGACCGTCGGGAAGTGCGCTTCTCTTGAACTGCTGGCTGTAGAAGCGGCGGAAGAAAATGTTGATCCATTTTTCGATGGTTTCGTCGTCAAATTCTCCGGCAAACGCCGCCTGCGCTTCGCGGAAAATCTTCTCGGGCGTCTCACCCCAGCGGACGAAATGGTAAATGAAGAAGTCGTGCAGATCGTACGGTCCGACGATATCCTCGGTTTTCTGCGCAATTTCGCCGTCCTTCGCGGGCAGAAGCTCCGGGCTGACGGGAGTTGCCAGTACATCGCGGAACACGCGCGCAAGCTCGGTTTTGCCTTCCGCTTCGCAGACATCCGCGTAATATGCCACAACATGACGCACGAGAGTCTTCGGAACACCGCCGTTGACGCCGTAGTTCGACATGTGGTCGCCGTTGTAGGTTGCCCAGCCCAGTGCCAGCTCGGACAGGTCGCCCGTTCCGATGACGAGGGAGCCGTCGGCGTTGGCGATATCCATGATGATCTGCGTCCGTTCGCGTGCCTGCGCGTTTTCGTAGACGACGGAAAGATTCTCGGGATCGTGTCCGATGTCGCGGAAGTGGAGATCCACCGCCTCCTTGATGTCGATGCACCGGAACGCCGTGCCGAATTCAATCGCCAGTGACTCCGCATTGGAGCGTGTGCGGCTCGTCGTACCGAAGCAGGGCATGGTGACGGTCGTGATTTCGCTGTGATCCCTGCCGAGAATGTCCATGGCACGGACGGTGACGATCAGTGCGAGGGTGGAATCGAGCCCGCCGGAGAGCGCAACGACGCATCCCTTGGCATAAGCCGCTTTGATACGCTTCGCGAGTCCGTGTGCCTGAATTTCGAGAATCCGCGCGCAGTGCTGTTTCCGCTTCTCTTCCCCGTCGGGCATGAACGGATGGGACGAAATCGCACCCGTGAGGTCGGTGTCTCTCAGATCCAGACAGAAGGAACGCCACGCCCCCTCTCCCGTGATGTCAAAGCCGGGATTTTTCATGCGGTCGTGCTCCAGATGCTGTACATCCGCAACGGCAGTGGTCAGATCCCGTCCGCCGAAGGGGAGATTTTCCGCCAGCACCCCGCCGTTTGACGCAATGATGCAGTGACCGCCGTACACGCTGTCCGTGGTGGATTCCGTCATGCCGGCGTTTGCGTAAATGTAAGCCGCGCTCAGTCTGCCGGAGGATGCGGTGACAACGGTTCTGCGGTATTCTTCGCGTCCGATCAGCTCGGGAGACGCCGCCATGACAGCCATCACATCCGCGCCCATTTTCGCAAGGGTATCCGCCGCACCGGAGTACAGGTCGTCCCCGATCAGGCAGGCAACACGCAGTCCGGGCATTTCTTCGGGGATGAACACATGCTCCGCCTTGAACAGTGCCATGTCGCCCGCAAATTCCTGATACATGGTTTCGCCGCTGTGCCACGGCCGGAAATACCGCATCTCATCGGCGGAAAGATTCGTCTTCGGAACGATTCCCAGAATCTCGCCGTCGCTGATTGCCGCAGCACAGTTGTACAGCTTGCCGTGTACCTGGATGGGCGCGCCGATGAACGTGAGCATTTTTATGCCCGCCGTGTGCTTCTTCACCGTTTCCAGTGCGTTGAGGGTATTCTGAATCAGCGATTCGGTGAGGAACAAGTCCCCGCAGGTCGCTCCCGTCAGCGAAAGCTCGGGAAACGCCAGCACATGCACGCCTTCATCGTACGCTTTGTCGATGAGTGCGCAGATCGCGTCCGTATTTTTTGTGGGAGCGGCAATGAGAATCTCGGGCACAGCCGCCGCCAGCTTCACAAATCCGTGTTTCATATCAATTTATCCTTAATTTTAATAAGTTCTTCCGCAAGGTACGCCGTTTCCGCTTCCGTTTCATTGAGAAACCGTGCGAGGTGGAATCCGTCGGCGGCCGCGTGGTGAATCTGAATGGAGAGCGGCATCATGGTTCTGCCGTCACGTTCGGTGAATCCGCCCCATGCAACGGTTGGTGTGAGCGGATATGCCTCGCAGTTGACGCCGACGGAGGTAAAATGCCGCCACGGAACGCAGGATGCCTCAAAGGTGTTGTCCGGTGCGGGAATGCTCATGACGCGCATACGTTTCGCCCGTGCGAGATCCGCCGCACAGCACTCCGCGAACCCGGCAAAATCCGGGCTCCATTTCGTGAACAGAGTCGTGTAGGTCTCGCTGTCCTCATGGAAAACGTTGTGCGCGGGACTGATTTCGTCAAACACCGCCGGTACGGGATACGGATCTTCCGCCGTCTCCGATGTGGTCATCCGGAATTCCGCATGGGCATTGATGACCTTCGAGACGCACCACAGCATCGCGATGTAGAAGGACACGCCGCAGTCATGGCACGCACGGCACAGCCCGGTCACGTCCACATCATCGCAGAGGGACACGGCACACGCGCATTCGTCCCAAAAATGCCGGAAATGCTCCCATCGCGGGTAAGTCTCCGGCGTCAGTCGGGTAATTTCCATAACGCACCTCCTTCCCAGTGTTATTATACACTAAAAACGGCGGTTTTACAAGACGGCACAAAGAAAAAGCCCGTGATCTTGTGTAAAATCACAGACTTTTCGGGACTCATTCACGGGTATAACGCTCATACCGTTCCATTAGCTTCTGAAACCGTTCATACTTGTGCAGCTGCTCAAACTCCGGCTCCCTGATCTTCCAGACATGATCGATCACACGCATTTTTCCTTTGAAAAGGGTCAGGTCAATGCCGCTGAGCAAAGGAGAGTTCAGGGTTTCATCCCGGTTTGCGGCACATTCGCATTGGATTTCACACGCATCCAGGATATATTCCAGCAGATCCAGTGCTTCTTCGTGCCGTCCCAGCTTTGTCAGAAAATATGCGGCATGCATTCCCGATATCTGTCCGATAAAGTTGACAAACGGTACTTTGAACCTGTCTTCACGGTTATACAGTGCCGGCAGACTCAGATTCACCTGCTGACAGACAAGCCCGTTTTCCGGCTGATCCAGATTGTCATAGGCATACGCCATCTGTGAGATCTGCCATGCCGCTTCCACCAAATGACGCACAAGTGCCTCCTGACGGCATCGGATTTCTTCGCGGTAGTCCTTTTTGGCTTCAGCTATATCTGCGAGAAGCATCCAGTCATTGATAAGTTTTGCATCATACTGTTTCGCGATTCTCTCCGCGTCTTCATAACGTCCACCGCCTGCAAGAAGACGAACCTTTAGTGTAATCATCTCGCTCAAAGATGCCACATCCTTAAACAGCGACAGATATCGATCCGCTGCCCGAAGTCCGTTATCCAGAATCCGCTGACGTTCCTCTCCTTTGGCATACGGTACATTCAAGCTCGAATAGAAGACAACTTCCCACAGCAGTTTTTTGTGATCGGGATACTGCCTGAGAGCATCCGCAAACGCATCCAGCCGATCACCGTCCCACACATGTTTTGCCTCGATTTCCTCGATCAGCCGATCCACTTCCCCGTCGTCCTTCCATGATGTACGTCCGAACAGCATATCCATGGATACCTCAAACACATTCGCAAGCGGGACGAGCTGAGAAATATCCGGCAGACCCGCGCCGCTTTCCCATTTGCTGACCGCCTGTGACGTGACGCCGAGCAGTTCTGCAAGCTCCTCCTGCGTGATATCCCGCTCCTTCCGGAGTTTCCGGATAACCGCGCCGATGTTTTCGTTCATAATTGCCTCCGTAAAATGAATTCCGGTACCGTTGGCTCTATGATACCACATTTCCGCAGGTTTGTGAAGCGACTCGTTCTCACACAAAAACCAACGGAGCGTTGGAAAACAAAAACCCGCGCATGACACACGGGTTCGCTGATATTACTGCATCCGCTCCTGCTTGACCTTGTGGTCGACAACGTGACGGGAGCTGAGTTCCTTCATGACATCCTCGAAGGAAATGCCGGCTTCGCACATGAGCACGAGAACGTGATAAATGAGGTCGCAGATTTCGTAGACGGTTTCTTCCTTGTCCTCTGCCTTGCCCGCGATGATGACTTCGGTGCAT
This sequence comes from Clostridia bacterium, assembly GCA_017463075.1. GTDB lineage: Bacteria > Bacillota > Clostridia > Oscillospirales > CAG-272 > UMGS1696. Next base: position 1,706 of record JAFTPW010000346.1, on the reverse strand, counting down.
TCCTCGCCGACCTTCTTGAGGATTTTGTCAAGTCCCTTCTGGAAGAGGTACGTGGTATAGGAACCTTCCGCAGGATTGGTCTTTCTGCCTTCGATGAGCTGCATGAGCGCCTTTACGGTGAAGTCGTTCTGACCTTCCGCGATGTACAGCTCGTCGTTGAAGCAGGATTCCGCTCCGGTATGGCATGCGGGTCCTTCCTTCTTGACGACAACGGTGAGCGCGTCACGGTCGCAGTCCGCAGTGATGGCAACGATGTGCTGTACATTTCCGCTGGTCTCGCCCTTTCTCCAGAGTTCCTGACGGGATCTCGACCAGAAGCACGTCCGGCCTTCCTTCATGGAAATTTCGAGGCTTTCCCGGTTCATGTATGCCAGCGTGAGCACCTCCCGGGTATAAAAATCGACCACGATGGCGGGAATCAGTCCCTGCGCATCAAATTTCAGATCGTTTATGTTAATCATAGTTATGGCTGTCCTTTCTTTTTCAGGGGAAAATTGCGTAATTCGATTCATTCCGCATTATCTGAGCCGTACGTTGATCCCGTTCTCGTGCATGAGCTGCTTGAGATCGGGGATTGCGACTTCTCCGAAGTGGAAGATGCTTGCGGCAAGTCCGGCATCCATGGTGGGAATTTCACGGAACAGGGTGACGAAATCCTCCGCCGAGCCTGCACCGCCCGATGCGATGACGGGAACCGGGGACACTTCGATGACTGCCTTGAGCATCTCGATATCGAAGCCCTTCTTCACGCCGTCGGTGTCGATGCTGTTGACGACGATTTCACCCGCGCCGCGCTCGATTCCCTGACGGATCCACTCGATGGCGTCGATGCCGGTGTCGATTCTGCCGCCCTTGGCGAAGAGGTGGAACGCTCCGTCAACGCGCTTGATGTCGCAGGAGAGCACCACGCACTGGCTTCCGTAACGCTCCGCGGCTTCTCCGATCAGGTCGGGATTCCGGATTGCGCCGGAGTTGACGCTGACCTTATCCGCGCCGCATTTGAGTACGCGGTCGAAGTCGTCGAGGGTATTGATGCCGCCGCCGACGGTGAGAGGAATATACACCTTCGATGCGGTTTCTCTTAAAATATCGCAGAACACACTGCGGCCTTCGACAGATGCGGTGATATCGTAGAACACCAGCTCATCCGCGCCGGACTTGGAATAATATTCGGCGAGGGACACCGGGGAAGACACGTCGGTCACGCCCTCGAAGTTCACGCCCTTGACCACGCGTCCGTTTTTGACATCCAGACACGGGATAATTCTCTTGGTAATCATACTTCCTCCGTAATCTTCACGGCTTCTGCGAGATCGATACTGCCGTTGTAGATGGCGCGGCCGACGATGGCACCGTAGATGTTCATCTTTTTCAGTGCGCGGACGTCGTCCAGTGTGCTTACACCGCCGGATGCCGTGACATCGAAGGTATATTTCGCGGAGATTTCCTCGTACAGGGAGCGGTTTGTGCCCTGCATCGCGCCGTCCTTGGAAATATCGGTGACGATGACGTTCTTCACGCCGAGCTTTTCCAGCCGGTCGAGGAAGTCCTCGTACTTCACGCCGTCGTCCTCAAGCCATCCGCTGACAGCGACCATGCCGTTCTTGATATCGACGCCGACCGCGATTTTTTCGCCGTAGGTCTTCACCATTTCTTCAAGGAATTCGGGATCGCGCAGTGCGGCTGTGCCGAGAATGACACGTCCC
>JAFTPW010000345.1:0-5854 GCA_017463075.1 Clostridia bacterium | reverse complement strand
TCCGGCGGGTATGCCTGATAGATCAGGTAAATCTCGCGGAAAATCTTGAAGCTCTGGATGAGTCCGACCAGTGCCGAGAAGAACAGCACGGGTGAGAGCAGCGGCAGGATGATGTGGATATGTACGTTCAGGGTGGTTGCACCGTCGATCCGCGCCGCGTCCATGACATCCTTTGGGATTTTCGTCAGACCCGCGGTGATGATGAGGCAGGTCAGACCGATGTTTTTCCAGAGGAACAGCAGAATCATCGGGAAAGCCGTTTCGGACGGGAACAGATCCGCCCACAGATTCGCGATCGACGCCGACGGGATGAGCACCGGGATGAACAGGAGGACTTTGAAAATCCGGTGCTGACGGTAGAGCATCGACGAGATAAGGTACGCGAGCACGATCATCAGAGGAATCGAGATGACCGTGAACGCGCCCGTGTTGATCAGCGCCATGCGGTAGTATTCGTTCGACAGCACGGACGCGAAGTTTTCAAATCCCGCGAAGGAGACGGGCTTGGTCTGCGTCGCGAAGGAGTAGTAGAAGACCGATCCGTAGGGGATGATGTAGAACACCGCGAATGCGAGGATGAACGGGAGTGCGAGGAGGAGGGATTTGGTGCGGAGCTGTTTCATGGGGCCTCCTTTGGGGTGGTTTTACGGGGATTGTTCGTGCTTCAGAATCGCTGGGGTCGAGTACACTGACGGATACTCTTTGCGGCAGAGGTTCGGTTATCGTTTGCCAATATTATACCATATACAGGCTACGTATGTCAAGCATGTGTTGATTGAATCAACAAAATCCACGGGATCTGGGAGTTCATTTTGTGCGATGTGACGGAAAATCACTCGTATTTCATCATTTTCAGATAGCGGAACAGCTCCTCTGCGGCGTCTTCGGCTGTACGGGTTTCCAGGGCGATGCCGTCGAAGTCGTCAAACAGGCGCATGCGGATATCCGCGTTGTAATACCGCACGCTGCTGCCGATCAGTTCCCGATACAGCGGAAGTGTAGGTTTTGTTCCCTCAGGGTATTCATTTTCGTCCACGGAATCGGTGTACCAGCGGGAGTTGGTCTCGCTCTGCCGGTACATGACGCCCGCGAGGAAGAGTTCGGCAAGCTCACGGTTCGGGGAGTTCGGATTGATCGCGTAGAACATGCCCGATACCGCCTGCGCGTAGTTTTCCGTCAGCGGCAGAATGGGCAGCATGCTCTCATCCGCGGACACACGACCGACGTGCGACATGCTCGTGCGCGGGTCAATCACGGGTTTGTACGACTGATAGCTGTTGTCAAGAACGACGTTTTCGTGACGCATCAGCCGGACGCCGGTTTCGTACAGGGCAAGAAGATCCGCCTGTGCAGTCTCGTCGTCGATGCGGTCCGCCATGAAGTTGGCGATGAACTGCTCAAACCACGGCAGAATGAAATTGACAATGCGAAACTCTGCGATGAAGCGGTCTTTTTCGCCGGCAGGAACGACAGTTGACGCAAGATCCGCCAGATCTGCGAATACGGAGGGGACTTTGTAGCCGCTCTGAATCCGGGAATCGCTGACGACGAGCATGCCGAGCTCCAGTGAAGTCGGGACGAGCGAGAGGGTATCGCCGATGGTGCACAGCTCCTTCACGCCGGGAAGCGTCTTGTCCATCTGCTTCATGATGGAGGAAGAGAGCGCGAGGTCTGCGTAGTAGCCTTCCTTGAACAGCTCCGCCATTTCCGTGGTGACGACGAAGATATCGAAATCCGTGTCCCCGGCAAGGAGCTTTTTCGCCATCGTGAAGGCGTATTCGTCCGGGTCGCCGTTGATGTAGGTACCCTCGGACCGCGCCATGATTCCGTTCATCTCCAGAAGCCGGAAAATGTCGGATTCGTAGTTGTCGGCGGAATCAATCTCCGGATTGCAGATGCAGAACCGGAGCGGTACGGATGCGTTGCCGATGGCAATGGGGGTGTCCGGGATATCGTACAGGAGAAGCTGGTTGTTCCCGATGCGCACGACGAGCTGATCCCCGGTGCACGTCATTTCATCCGTGTACTGCTCGAATTCCGTCAATGCAAGCACCTGCACATAGCTGTCGCCGTCAATCTTCGCGGCGCGGATTCCGAACGGGGCGTTTTCTCCCGCTGTGCTTGGCGCATAGTACAGCATGCGGTTCGGGCGGTCGTAGGCGAGATTGATCCATGTGTCCTTGCGGATGTTCTGATCCTCGAGATTGCAGCAGAATTTCCCGAGAAGAAAGCTCTTGTCCTGCGCGGGATCGTATTCGCAGACCTGGTATTCCATCTCGAATTCGTCGTTTTTCTTGTGGCGGATGTAGATGATCTTTCCGTCGGACGGAGTGAAGCCGTTGATGCCGCCGTTGATGAGGTGTTCGGTGTCGGTGTCAATGTCGTAGCGGTAGATCGAGAGCATGTCCTGATCGTAGTAGAGATCGCCGCCCATGAGGAAAAATGTATTCGGACCCCATTCGTCAAGATCAGCGCTCGGCGGGACGATGTCCTTCTCGGAGATCATTCTGCCCTCGCCGTCAAAGATGCGGACGGTGAAGACATCCGGGTCGTCGATGTGGTAATACTTCTGGACGGTCACGAACGTGTTGCTGTCCGGGAGGTATTCAAAGCAGTCGAGGCGTAGCATTCCGTCGGCGTGACCGGTGAGCGTGATGACCTCGGACGGCTCGTCATAGCTGCCCCTGTCGTAGATTTCGACCTGATTTTCGTAATTTCACGACGTGATGCCTGCTTCAAAATCCAGTATGGGTTCAAAGCCCGTCAGATCCTCGGGGAAGCGGCGGAACAGATATACCCTGTCGCCGACGAACTGGACGATGGGCGCGGTGGTGGTCATGCCGCATTCCCCTTCATCCCGGTATTCCGCCAGCTCCGCGCTCTGTGTCAGCGTGGTCGAGAGGTAGTGCGGGATGGTTGTGAATTCGAATCCGGGCTCTTCGATGGTTTCATCCGGTGCGGGAGCAGGTGTGCACGACACAAGCATCATCGCGGCGAGAATGAGCGAAAGCAGTTTTTTCATGGGTACCTCCTGTATCTGAATTGGAATGTATGCTATTGTATATATAATTCTACCACAGAATACAGGTGTTGTCAACAGCAGATAAAAAGCATATCTGCAAATTGTTACAGATATGCTTGAAGGAGGCGTTATTTAAGACAATATAGTTAGGCGCGTTTTCATCTTCACCTCGGAGAATTTTTCCAAAGAAAAATTCTCAGGAGCCGGGTGGTATTCTGCCGGTTACAGCCAAAAGATATCCCGTGATAAACCTCCAGCGCAACCTCGGAGAATTTTTCCAAAGAAAAATTCTCAGGAGCCGGGTGGTATTCTGCCGGTTACAGCCAAAAGATATCCCGGCTCATTCATCCCGCATCATTTTAATCTGTCTCAGCAGGAGATCCGCGGCTTTTTCCGGGGTGGTTTCGCCGAGGAAAATGCTGTATGCCGGCTGAGCGAACAGGGATTGGAACGCCGTGGAATTGTACGCGCGGACGGGATCGCTGAGCTGGGAGACGAGAATGGGATCGTCTGACGCATATGCGGATGCTCCAGCGGCGAGATCCAGCTCGGACTGGTGCGCGAGGAAGAGTGCGGCAAGCTCAAAGTTCGGGGAATTCGGATTGACGGCGTAGAACGTGGCGCTGATGACGTTTCCGTAACCCTCGCCGATGAGCGGGAACGCCGCGGAGTTGTCAGTTGTCCACGATGTATCCGCATAGCGGAGCATGTCCGAGATGCCGGTGACTGCAAATCCGGTCTTGCCGGTACTGCCTTCGAGCTTTGCCATCAGCGAGAGAATCCCTGCAAGATCCGCGCGTGCCGTGTCGTCGTCGATGCGCTGTGCCATGAAATTCGAGATGAACTGGGTCACCAGATAGGTCGTGAAGTATCCGTGCGAAGTGCGGTCCATGAATGCCGCGCCGTCTTTCAGGGTGACGGAATCCATGAGCGTGTCAAGCTCCGCAATCGAGGCGGGAATTTTGTATGTACCCTCGGCGAGATCGGTGTTCAGCATCATGCGGTGTGCGTACATGCCTGCACGCGGCCAGAGAACCGTCACGCCGTCGAGGGAACACAGCTCCTTCATGCCCGGGAGCATCTGATCGTAGTAGAACGCAAGCAGGGGATAGTCCGTGAGCTTAGCGCAGTATCCGGCACCCATCTCGATCAGCATCGCGGAGGAAATTTCGAAAATATCGAAGTCTGTGTCGCCTGCCATGAGCTTTTTCGCCATCGTGTTGTTGTATTCGTCCGCGTTGTCACTCAGGTAGGTCTCGCTGATCTTCACCGGATATCCGTTTGCATTCATCGCGCGGACGGCTTCCCGGTGCTTTTCGGTGAACTGACCCTTCGTGCCGTTGTTCAGACAGATGTTCAGGGACGTTTTCGCGGCATCCGCGGAGCGTAGATTGGCAGTCGTTTCGTAGATGGACGCCTGATAAAGTCCGTTTGTGACCGCGATCATGCCGTTTCCTGCGCCGAGAAGGTACAGCCCGTCGTTCGCTTCCATGACCTTCGCGGATTTCCCGGTGTCGAGGCTGTATCCGTAGAGCGCGCTGTATCCGGCAGTGTAGAGGATGCGATTTGTGGCGTCATACGCCATGGCGCGGACTTCGTTTGTCCCGGCTGCGGAGATTTCGCCGATGAGGACGGAGTCGCCGGTTTCGGGATCCATCGCCCAGAGCTGTTTGTCGTGGGTGAATTCCTCGGAGACGCGCTCGGTGAGGTAGTAGAGGGTGCCGCCCTGAATCGTGAAGGAAAGCACGTCAGTGGCGACGATTTCGTTCCCGTTTCCGCTGTCGCAGAGCAGGTCGTTCGGGTAGAAGAGCTGCGTGGACTGCTGGCACATGAGCGTGTAGACGCGGTCACGGTACGGCAGAACCAGATCGCCGACGTTCGAGGGACTTTCCCGCCGGAAGAGGAGCTCTCCGTCCGCGCCGATGCCGATGAGGTATTCCGTCATGACGCCGTCTTCGGTCACGGAGGTGCGCAGGGAGTACGTGCCGTCGGGATTGATGTGCAGGGCGTGATGCACCAGAACCGCATCCGCGAATTCATCCGGAAGGGACAGCATCACCGGCTCCGCTCCGGGCTCGGCGTAGAGTTCAATCTCCCGCGGATGATCTGGCTGACCGTTGATGAGGTACTGCATGAATCCGCCGTTCTCCGGGGACAGATCCGCAGGAAAATTGCGGCTGACGGCGATTGTGTCCGTGCCGATGGCGATCATGGGATACGCGAGAATACCCGAAACTTCCTCGGCAGTCCGGAACGGCGTCAGATCGGCGAGCTTTTTCAGCGATGTGTCCGCGTGGTTTTCGTATCCTGTCAGATCGAGCCGCGCCGCAGTGTACAAAGGATCGGACGCTTCCGTCTGCGCGGTATCCGATGCGGTTTCCCCGGGTGTAGTTCCGGCTGTGCATCCCGCGAGCATCAGTGCGGCAAGGATGAGCGAAAGCAGTTTTTTCATGGGTACCTCCTGTGGATGGTGTGATTCTGAATCCAGTGTATCAGACACTGCGGCGTTTGTCAAGAGTGTTGCGTGGTTTCTAATGGTTGCGGCTTACTCATTTTTTATCATTTTTATCATCTTCATCATCTCCGCTGCGGCGTCTGCGGTGGTGGTGTTTCCGGCAAGGCACTGCTCGAGCAGCGTGTACACATCATACATATACGCGGACGCGGGATATTCCCGGATGCCGGCGGTGTAGTCCGTGTCCTCGTCTGCGAAACGGTAGCCGTCGGTGAGGTCGAGTGCGAGGGTGTATGCGAGATACAGCGCCGCAAGCTCACGGTTTTCGGAGTTCGGATTGACTGCCCAGAAGCCGCCGCTGTACGGGGTCAGACAGG
>JAFTPW010000344.1:0-2577 GCA_017463075.1 Clostridia bacterium | reverse complement strand
ACGTGACGGTACTGACCGTTGATGTCAACCATCTTGAAGTCGATCATCTTGATGCCTTTTTCTTCGATGATCGTCATTACATCCTGAATGCTCTTTGCCATAAGAATACTCCTTTGGAATATGGAAATATCAGAATTTTTTGGAAGATTTCGATTATATCATTATACAGCAAAACTGCCGTTCTGTCAACAGATTTGCACGGTACATGTATATCTTCCGGAAAAATGCGGGAATTTATTCGTTTGCGTCAGCTGAAGGATGCCACTTTTTCTTCCGGTTCTGCCGCGGAAATGACGCTGGAGATTTTCAGAACCGGTCCGGGAACCTCGTAGACCTTGTGCGGCTCGATGACGATTCTGCCGGTGACTTCCACCCATTTGTAGGTTTTCAGCGTTTCACTGTTCCGCCACTTGCACGCGATGCCGCCGTACTTGATATCGTCCGCACAGCAGGTCATGATATGCCGTCCGCAGATGAAGCTGCCCTTCGGGATGGTTTCGTCCTTGACCACCATGCCCTTGAAGCGGACTTTTTTGCCTTCGTATTTTTCGGTATCCTCCGCAATGTCACGGTACCAGTACGCAAAGTCGCGGTCTTCGATCTTGATGATATCCGCGTTGATGTCGAACGGGAGCGGATCCTCGATGTTGTCGTATTCCACGGTGCCGTCGGTGAGGTCGTACAGGATTCTCACCGTTCTGCGGATTCCGCGTACCAGCTTGTGCAGGGGCATGCGGTCATCATCGGGATTCACGCGGTTGAACGCGACCAGATCGCAGGAGTTGAGCTTGTCCACGACGAGACTGCGCATGTTGCGGTTGTAGTTTTCAATGGTCGCGGCGTCGCAGAGGAACATTTCCTGATAGACGAACCATCCCTCGGGAAGGCTGTCGAACAGGTCGCTCATCTGCCACATGCCGTTGTACTCGATCATGACGAACGACGCGTTGTGCTTTTCACGGAGTGCGGCGAGGTTGTCGGGATTGAGATCGTCTTCATCCTCGATGACTTCGCAGAACACGTTGGGAGAGCAGAACGCCGCCGGATCGTACTCCTCGATGCCTTCCTCGCAGATGAGGAGCAGGGTGTTTCCGTTTTCGTTCAGTGCCTGTCCGGCGAGAACTTCCTGAATAAAACGGGTTTTGCCGGCTTCGAGAAATCCGGTGAATAAATAAACGGGAATTTCCATGTCAGCCTCCGGGATCAGAGCATGAACAGCTCTTTCAGTGCGTCCTCGTTGATCAGCGCGCCGATGATGCAGAGCCGTCCTGTGGGAGCCGCACTGCCGGAACGGACATCGGGTTCGCCGGGAACGTAGTCGAAGTGGATGAATCCGTCGGTGCCGCTGACGATACCCTTCGCGCGGAGGATCACGCCGAATTTTTCTTCATCCGCGAGAGCATTGAGCGCGGCGGTGATTTCATCCGCAGTGTAGCGGCGTCCGGTTTCCGCACCGAAGCTGGTGAAGACCTCGTCCGCGTGGTGGTGATGGTGATGCTCGTGATCGTGCCCGCAGCAGCAGTGCTCGTCGTGTTCGTGATGATGCTCGTGGTCATGTTCACAGCAGCAGTGCTCGTCATGTTCGTGATGATGTTCGTGGTCATGTTCGCAGCAGCAGTGCTCGTCGTGTTCATGATGATGCTCATGATCGTGATGATGACCGCAGACGGGGCAGGTGTTCACTTCGTCGGCGAGCTGCTTGAGTTCATCCTCAAGGGTGTGTGTCTTTTCGATCACTTCAAGAATCTGCGCGCCGGTGAGCTGTTCCCACGGCGTGGTGAGGATATCCGCATCGGGATTGTGCTCACGGAGAAGCTCGGTGCACGCGTTCAGCTTCGCGTCGGAGGTGCCGGTGGTATGGCTGAGGATGATGGTGTGGGCAAATTCGATCTGGTTGTTGAAGAATTCGCCGAAGTTCTTCATGTACATTTTGCACTTGTTCACGTCCGCGACCGTGCTGATGCCGTTCAGAACGATGTCGTCGGAGTGAATGTCCTGTACGGCACGGATGACATCGCTGAGCTTGCCGACGCCGGAGGGCTCGATGAGGATGCGGTCGGGTTCGTAATCGCGGAGAACCTGCTTGAGCGCTTCGCCGAAGTCACCGACCAGACTGCAGCAGATGCATCCGGAGTTCATTTCGGTGATGTTCACGCCGGCATCCTGCAAAAATCCGCCGTCAATGCCGATATCGCCGAATTCGTTTTCGATCAGCACCAGCTTTTCGCCGCAGTATGCTTCCGCGATGAGCTTTTTGATAAGGGTTGTCTTGCCGGCACCGAGAAAGCCGGAGAATATATCAATTTTTGTCATGTATCTGTCTCCTTTGAGGATGAATTTCCATATGAGTTAGCGAGATCTAACCAATCTTCACCACATTATATTATACATCATTTCATGGGCATCTGTCAATTGGGCTGCGGATATTTTACGCTTTCCGCCGGGAAAATTGCATTGGATATAATTTTTCTGAAAAATGCGAAAAAAGTATTGCAAATTCCTTCCGGATACGGTATAATAAAATGATTTTTTATATAAATTTTCCGATTTTTGGAAAGTATATGCACGAAAGGATTT
>JAFTPW010000343.1:0-2615 GCA_017463075.1 Clostridia bacterium | reverse complement strand
GCTGCTTCAAGTTCCGTAGGGGACGGCGCCCTCAACGTCCCACGGCACAGTCCGTACAATATTGCAGCAGCCGATCCGATCATGACAGGTTAAACTGTTCGGCGGGAAGTCTGGGAGCCGTCCCCTACGATTATAACGGATTGATTTTCCCGGGAGGCATGCCACCCGTCACCGACAAAATCCTGCCATAAATATACCACAACCGGAGTAACCACCATGGACGACAAAGCATTCCGAGCGGAGTTTCCGCCGCTGATACGGAATTTCGCAAATTACAAGGACGTTGTGCAGGGATGCTCGAAGAAAACCGTCACCGAGTACCTCTTCGATCTGCGCACGTTCTGCCGCTATCTCACCGCAGCCCGGAACAATCTGCCCACATCCGGGGAAGAGTTCGACAAAATTGACATCACCTCCCTCGATGCCGCGTTTTTTGAATCCGTCACCACCTCCGAGGTGTACGATTTTCTCACCTTCGTCAAAGGGGAACGCGACAACGCCAACCGGGCTCTGGCACGCAAGCTCTCCGCGATCAAACAGTTCTACAAATACTGCACCGTGAAGCAGACCCTCTTCGAAAACAATCCCGCCATCACCATCGAGACACCGAAGGCGAAGAAATCCCTCCCGAAGCACCTGAGCGTGGAGGAAGCGGTGGATCTGCTCGGCGCCGTGGAGACGGACGAGGAATCCAAGAACCGCGAGCGCGACTACTGCATCCTGACGCTGTTCCTCAACTGCGGACTCCGTCTGTCCGAGCTGTGCGGCATCAGCATTCCCGATCTCGACAAGGAGCTTCGCTCGATGCGCGTCGTCGGCAAGGGGAATAAGGAAAGAATCGTGTACCTCAACGACGCCTGCCGGGAAGCGATTGCCGCGTATCTGCCCATCCGGATGAAGACGCCGGCGAAGACGAAGGGTGAGAACGCGCTCTTCCTGTCCCGCCTCGGCACGAGAATTTCCGTCAAAACCGTGCAGTGGATGGTGAAAAAATACCTCAGCGGCGCGGGACTGGAGTACAAGAACTATTCCACGCACAAGCTCCGCCATACCGCCGCAACCCTGATGTACCAGTCGGGTGAGGTCGACATCCGCGTGCTCAAGGACATCCTCGGACACGAGCAGCTCAACACCACGCAGATCTACACCCACGTCGCGAACGAACACATGGAAGAAGCCATGGCGAAAAATCCGCTCGCGAAGGTGAAGAAGAAAACGGATGAATGAGATGTGCAGAAATGCCGCAAACGTGTGCGAAAACGCCGCATAATTGTATGCGGAAATGCCGCAATATATGCTGCAAAAACGCCGCAATATTTGCTGCAAAAATGCCGCACTAATAACTATATATAACCTTATATATAACATATACAATACCCATCTTCATACAGGAGGATATCATGAATCACATACTGCATCTGGCAAATCCGGCAGGACGATGGGACAACGCATCTCCCGTCGGGAACGGATCCATGGGCGCGATGGTCTGGGGGACTGTGGCGCGGGAAAAGCTGACGCTCAACGAGGAGACGATCTGGGACGGCGGACCCCTTGACACCCGTGTTCCCGATTTCCGTGACCGCATCGAGCACATCCGCACGCTGTTCCGGCAGGGAAAGGAATACGAAGCCGATCAGTGGGCGCTTGCGAACATGAACGACTGCTTCACGCGGATCAAGGCGTACGAATACGCGGGCGAGCTGCTGGCGGATTTCCACGCGGACGACGACTGCGAAGACTACCGGCGCGACCTCGATCTTGACCGCGGCATCTGCACGGTTTCCTACACGAAGGACGGCGTTTCGTATGTGCGTGAGACGTTCGCGTCCTGGCCGGCGGGGCTGATCTGTGTACGGTTCACGGCGTCGTCGGCGTTTGACTGCACGCTGAGCTATGCGCGTCCGAACGTGACCTCTCTCGAATACCGCCCGGACTACATCATTGTAAAAGCGGCAACCGCGACGGCATCCAACCCCTTCTCGGTTTATGTGAAAATCGTCACCGACGGCGAGACCACCGCAGATGAGAACGGCGTGCACATCACGGGGGCATCCTCGGTCGAAGCGTACACCGGCATTTTCACCGCGTTCCGGTACGACGATCTTCTCTCCGCATCCGCCGCGGTCATGGCACGTGCAAACGCCGGATGGGATAAGCTTCACGCAGAACACGTGTTCGATTTTGAGGCGGTTACAGGACGCTCAGACCTTTCTTTTGCATCGGATGCGGAGTTGGAAGCCCTCCCGGTGAACGAACGCTTACAGCGGCTCCGTGACGACGAAAACGCACGTGACGACGGTCTGATCGCGCTCTACTGGGCATTCGGTAAGTATCTCCTCGTCGGATCGAGCCGTCCGGGTACACTTCCCGCGAATTTACAGGGCGTTTGGGCGGACGGACTGACACCTCCGTGGAACTCGGACTACCACACCAACATCAATTTACAGATGAACTACTGGCACACCGAGGCGATGGATCTCGGCGACTGCACAGAACCTCTGTTCGATTACATGAACAACTACCTCCTGCCGGGCGGAAAGAAAACGGCACGGGAAAACTACGGCACGCGCGGCATGGTGGTGCATCATCTGTCGGACATCTACGGCTTTGCGGCG